>QHVP01000383.1 GCA_003222295.1 Acidobacteriota bacterium
GACTACACCACGCAGGACTTCGAGGCGGAGGTCATGCGCCTCACGAACGGGGCCGGCGTCAACGTCGTCTATGACGGCGTCGGCCGGACCACCTTCGACAAGAGCCTCGACTCGCTGGCCGTGCGCGGATACCTCGCCCTCTACGGGCAATCGAGCGGCACGGTGCCGCCCCTCGACCCCTCCCGGCTGGCCAAGAAAGGGAACTTCCTGACCCGCCCCAGCCTCGCCCACTACACGCTCACGGCCGAGGAGCTGCTCGGGCGGGCGCGCGCGGTCTTCGCCTCCGTGGAGTCCGGCCGCCTGCGCGTGCGCATCGACCGCGAGCTGCCGCTCCGCGACGCGCCGGAAGCGCATCGCCTGCTCGAGGCGCGGCAGACGACGGGCAAGCTGATCCTGATCCCGTAACGCTGGAGGTCCAGGCTCTCTCTAGCTCATCGGGTTCGCCGGCACCGGGCGCGCCACGTACGGGGGGGCGTCGAGACGCGCCCCCGGATAGCCGCGCACCTCGCCAAAACGGCGGCCCGCCTGCCAGTCCTCGCGCGCGGCCACGATCTCCTCCGTCGTGCGCGCCACGAAGTTCCACCACATGAGGACGGTCTCCCCGAGAGGGACACCGCCGAGGAGAAGCGCGCGCGGGCGCCGGCCCGGCTCCACGCGCAGGCAGACTTCGTCCCGGCCGATGCCGAGGTAGTACAGCGTGTCGGGCGCGAGCCGAAGGTCGTCGAGGGCGAGGCCGGCGTCGATCGGCACCACGGCATGCTCGAACGCGCGGTCGAGCGGGACGACCAACCGGGGCGCGCGATCGGCGGCGATCTCCGCGCCCAGCACGGGCGAGAAGGTCCGGCCGGGTGGGCTCACCTCCCAGATCCGGCCCAGGATCACGGTCACGCGGCCTCCCGGCACGTCCACGTGCGGCCGCTCGGAGTAGTGATCGAACGCGGGTGCGATGCCGCGCTGCGCGTCGGGCAGTGCGATCCAGAGCTGCACGCCGTGCAGTGCGCCGGTGGCATCGGCCGGCGTCTCCTCGGAATGCGCGATACCGCGGCCCGCCGTCATCAGGTTCAGCGTGCCGGGGACGGCGAGAGCCTCCGACCCGAGGCTGTCCCGATGCAGGGCATCGCCCGCGAAGAGCCACGTGACCGTCTGCAGGCCGATGTGCGGATGCGGCGGCACGTCCATGGGCTTCCGTCCGGACTGCTTGACGGGCCCGAACACGTCGAGGAAGCACCAGGGGCCGACGAGGCGGCGCGCGCGGCGCGGAAGGAGACGGCGGACGGTGATGGAGCCGACGTCGGCGACGACGGGAGAGACTTCCTCGACCACGTCCGCGGACGGCTGGCTGTCGCAGACTTCCGCGCTCTCCGCGGGCCAGAGGTTGCTCATCGCGACTCCTTCCGCGTGAAGGCTTCGGCCACGCCCACGCGGGTGTCGGCGGCGCCGTAATAGAAGAGCCAGCGCGGCCCCTCGCGCACGAGGCCTTCGACGAAGACGACGCTGGGCACCTGTCCCACGAGCTCCCAGGGACGCTCGGGCACGAAGATCGGCGTGTCGGAACGGGCGAGCAGGCGCGTGGGGTCCTTGCCGTCGAAGAGGGCCCAGCCCGTGCGATAGACCAGGCGGTCGTCCGCGCCGTTGTACACGAGTAGGATCCCTTCCGGGGTGAGGACCGGGGGCGGACCGGGCTCGACCACCCGCGAGTCGAACCGGCCCCGCCTCCGCGGCAGGATCGGCGCGTCGAGGGCTTCCGTCCAGTGAAGGAGGTCCTCGGACCAGGCGACGCCAGTCTGGTCGTAGGCACCTTGCGCGTCGCCCATGTAGTACATCCAGTACCTGCCGTTGACGCGCTCGTCGAGGATCGCACCGGACTTGGTCCAGTGCACGTTCCAGCGCCCGCGGCCCGCGGGCATGATCACGCCGCGGCGCTCCCAGCGCCGCAGGTCGGGTGACGTGGCCAAGGCGAGCTGCGCGTCCTTGCCGTCGTAAGCGGTATAGGTGAGACGGTACGTCTCGCCGATCTTCACGAGCCGCGGATCCTCGACCCCGCCCGGCCGCTCGTACTCCGCTTCCGGGACCAGCGCGGGCTCCGCCTCGCGGACGAAGTGAATCCCGTCGCCGCTGGTCGCCCGCAGGAGACGCGAGGTCTTCTGCGCGTCCTGGGCGCGGTAGAGCATGACGTAGCGGTCCCCGTCCTTGATCACGGCGGGGTTGAACACGCCCGAGACCTCCAGGCCGGAACGTTGCGGCTCGAGGACGGGGTTGCCGCGGTTGGCGCGCGACCAGGCACCGAAGGGCGGACGGTAGGGCGGCGGGGTCGCCGCGACCGCGGCCGCCGCGGCCAGGAGCGCCGCGGCGAAGCGCGCGGTCACGGCCCTCAACGGCCGCTCGGCCGTCTCACTCGTCCTCGTCGCCTTCGGTGTGCTTGCAGATGCGGCACTGCCTTCGGACAGGGATCCTTCACCGGAACGCTCCGCATCCTCCGGTTCGCCGTTCAGGACGGAAAGCTCGTGGCGTCCGGCATCGTTACCGGGACGCTGGTGGACGAAAACGGAGTTTCCACCGCCGTCATTCGTACGGTGACGCTGCCCGTCACCACGGGCGGGACTGCAACCACGCTCGCCGCGCAGGCCGCGGCCTCCTGCGACATCCTGCACCTCGAACTGGGCCCCCTCGACCTGGACCTGTTCGGCCTGACCGTGCATCTGGACCGCGTGGTGCTCGACATCACGGCTGTCCCCGGCGCGGGCAACTTGCTCGGCAATCTCCTCTGCGCGGTCACGAACCTCCTCAACGGGGGCGGAGTGTTGACGCAGATCGCGGGCCTGCTCAACCAGATCCTCGACCTGCTGACCTAGATGCGAGGTGCGGGCCCATGGCCGTCGGGCCCGCACTCACATCGAACACGGAGAGGACGATATGACCGCGCGGCCGGCATGCGGCCGAGTCACTCGGTCGAGAGGCCCAGCACGCCCATCTTGCTCGACCAGAACCCGGACGCGGTGAGGTCGCGGAAGGAGTTGAAGAACGACGGCCCATGCTTGACCATCACGCGCAGGTCGCGTGGCTCGCGCATCTCCGCTTCGTCCTCCTGCTCGTCCTTGCTGTAGGCGATCTCGTCGAGGATCGCGGTGCGCTCCGTTTCCGAAGCTTCCGCGAAGGCGTGGCCGAAGCGGCGCTCGCAGACGGAGTTGATCCAGGCCAGGCCGCCGCGCATCGCGGTCTGCCGGCGCTCGCGCTGGAGGTCGGTGTCGGTCGGATCGTTCATGAGGTAGTCCATGAACTCCGGCACGCCCGCATCCGTCGCGCTGCCGGAGCGCTCGTCCTTGGGGATGATCATGTCCACCAGGATGCGAACGGTCTTCCACTCCTGGGGATTGAAGAACTTCGGCACGTAGGCCTTGCCCGCGGCGGCGGCCTTCACCGCCGTGGCCGCCTTCTCCGCGGCGGCGGCGGCCTCGTTCGCTCCCAGCGTGAACGCGACGGCGATGGGCGCGGTGCCGATGAGGCGAAGGGCGGAACGGCGTCCGATCTCGTTGGCCATCAGAGGTTCCCCTTCCTGCGCTCCTCGACGATGTGCTCGCTCGTGCGCATGGAGAGGGCTAGGATCGTCCAGGTCATGTTCTTGTGCGCGTTGCTGACGAACGGCGCGCTGTCCGCGACGAAGAGGTTCTTGCAGTCGTGGGCCTGGCACCATTCGTTGAGGACGGAGGTGCGCGGGCTGGTGCCCATGCGCGTGGTGCCCGCCTCGTGGATGATCTCGCCCCCGAGCTTGAGGCCGTAGTCCTTGTCCTTGCCGGGCAGCCTCCCCACGACCTTGCCGCCCATGGCCTCGATCACGCGCGCCGCCGTCTCGTTCATGTGGCGCGCCTGGTTGAGCTCGTAGTCGGACCACTTCCAGTGGAAGCGCAGCACGGGAATGCCGTGGCGGTCGACCACGGAGGGATCGATCTCGCAGTAGCAGTCCTTGTTCGGGATCATCTCGCCGCGTCCCGAGAAGCCCACGATGGAACCGTAGAGGCGGCGGTAGTCGTCCTTGAGCTTGCCGTAGCCGGGCATGTCCCGGCCGCCCCACGGCTCGATGTGATAGCCGCGCGGGAAGTCGAGCCTCCGGTTGTCGAGCCACCAGGGCATGTAGACGTGCATGCCGCCCGCGCCGTCGTCGTTGTACGGCGGAAGCCCCTCGAGAATTGGGATGTGCCCCTGGACGCTGGTGCCGGTGGTGTCGGTGAGATAGCGGCCGACGGCGCCGCTGGAGTTGGCGAGGCCGTCGGGGTGTCGCGTCGACTTCGAGTTCAGGAGCAGGCGCGCCGTCTCGCAGGCGCTGGCGGCGAGGACGACGATCTTGGCCCGGACTTCCTGGGTCTTGCCCGTCGCCGTATCCACGTAGGACACCGCGGTGGCGCGGCCTTCGTCGTTCGTGAGCACTTCGCGCGCCATGGCGCCGGTGAGGATCTTGAGGCGGCCGGTGGCGAGGGCGGGAGGAAGGAGGACGGATGGGCTCGAGAAGTTCGAGCGGGTCTTGCATCCCCGCCCGCACTGTCCGCAGTAGTGACAGGCCGCCCTTCCGTTGTGGGCCTTGGTCAAGATCGAGAGCCGCGACGGGATGCAGGTGATCTTGAGCTTGTCGCTCGCGTTCTTCACCAGCCGCTCGTACGCGCGTGGCGCCGGGGGCGGGAGGAAGATGCCGTCCGGCTCGTTCTCCAGCCCTTCGTTCGTGCCGAAGAGGCCGACCAGCTCGTCGAGCTTGTCGTAGTACGGCTTCATGTCGTCGTAGCCGATCGGCCAGTCGTCGCCGAGGCCGTCGCGGCTGCGGCCCTTGAAGTCGTGCGGCCCGAAGCGCAGGGAGATGCGGCCCCAGTGGTTCGTGCGGCCGCCGAGCATGCGCGCGCGCCACCACAGGAAGCGCTGTCCGTCCGCGGTGGTGTAGGGTTCGCCCTCGAGGTCCCAGCCGCCGATGCAGCCGTCGAACTCGCCGAAGGGCTTTCGTCGCGAGCCCGCGCCGCGCCGCGGCGAGTCGTAGGCCCAGGCCATCATGGCCCCGTCCTTGGCCGCGTCCCACCATTGCCCGGCTTCCAGGAGGACGACGTCCGCGCCCCCTTCGGCGAGGACCTTGGCCGCCATGCCGCCGCCGGCGCCGGATCCCACGATGCAGACGTCGTATTCCTTCGCTCGGCTCGCGATCTGCATGGTCGCTCCCCTTCCGTGGTCGATGGCTGAAGCGCCGATACGCTAGTCCCTTCGGGGGCGGAACGTCAATCGGTGCAAGGATGGACCTCATGGCCGACCGAAGGAGGCTAATCCGTCGGGCCATCGTGCTCCTCGGCGGAGTGCTCGTGGCTTCGACGGCCGCCGTGATCGCCACCCAACCGCTGTGGGCCTTCGATCTCCTTGGTTGGGCGATCCCGCGCATCCTCTGGCGAGTCGAGACTTGGGAGCCCTGACCGGGCACACGCGTTGGGTCCTGGCACATCCGAAAGGTACGAAGGCCCTCAGCAATCCGTATCGCACCATCGAGCGTGTCGCAGCCGCCGCCGGGGTCACCGACTGGCACTTCCACGACATCCGCCACACGATCTCGACGAATCTGGGCCACCTTCGCGTGGCGCAGGAGATCATCGACCGCGTCATGCAACACGCTGTCGGGTCGAGGATGTCGCGGACGTATAACCAGTGGGAATACGTCGACCAGAAGAGGGAAGCGCTCGAGAAATGGGCTGATCACCTTGAGACGATCCTCGGCGGGGAGCAGCCGAGTGTCGCCTCCTTCGGATCCGGCGGAGAAGATGATGGGGAAAGAAGCTCTCGACGCGCCAGTCTCGGGTGGGCGGCAGGTCGAGCGGTCGGGTCGCCGCGAGAGCGCCTAAATATCTCGCGAGGCGGCGGAAAGGCAGGCTTTCGCTGGCACGCGTCGTCAGCCTGCGGTGAATGGACAGAGCGCTCAGCATCTACGCTTTCGCAACGATGAGCCTGATTTCCTCAGCCAGCTCTTGGCTTTTCTTGAGGAGATCCAGGACGCTACGCCAATTTGCCCGATGACGCTGCCACATTTCCGGGCCGACGAGTGCGGCAAAGTCCAGCTTTCGGGGTTGACGCCACGCCTCGTAAGCCTGAAGGCGCCGAATGCGGTCACCAATATCGGCTACGCCACGAGTTCGCGGCGACAGCCTTGCGTTGCCCTCCATCTAGGTACGCCAGTGGGATGTGCCTTTGGCGGTCGGCTCTTGATTGCTGATGATCGCGCGCAAGTGATCCCACTCGCTTGCTTTGTCTCCGCAATAGGCGCATCGAATATCGGTGGGACTGATCTCCAGAATCCGAAGCGCCTCAAGCTCGTCCTCCTCTGTTGGTTCGACGACGGGATGATCGCGCTGATGAACGCGTTCGTGATGCTGGAGGAGCGGCCCCTCACGCTCATGGTGGCGGGCGGCTGACAGTATCGAACGCTCCTCATGACTCTAGGCCCTTGTTCGTCCGTCCAACACCGCGGGACAAGGGGCAAAGGGCCACGAACGCGCTGCCGGCACGCTCCCCAACTTGATCGCGCCGTTCTGCTGCTGCCATCAGCACGCTCGCAAGTCGACTGGTCCGGGTTGGCAAACACGCATGGCCGGTCGGCTCAGCAAGCCGAGACAGTGGAACACGAAGCGACGGCATCCCAGGCCGTGGCTCCTGACTAACTCACGGTGCACCTGGCGGCGAGCGTCGTCGGCAGCCTTACCTCCCAACTCTTGCCGGGCACGCCGTCGTCGGGCGGCGTCTGTTGCGCCATGATCTCGGCGGCGACGGATAGATAGTCTGGATCGTTCACGGACGGCGCGGGACCGCCGCCCCAGATTAGTCCGAGATCGACATAGGTGCGCACGGCGTTCTCGAAGTTGGGCCGCGCCGGCACGACGACACGTGCCGAGCCGCTGCGGAGGAACCGTGCGAAATCCGGATCGGCGAGCGACACATCCGCGTCCTCGGTCCAGCGTTCGTAGGCGGCCCAGAAATACGGATACAAGACGAACGTGAGGTTTTCCCACTCGAACGCCTGCTCGATGAACTGGATCTCGGCGGCGACGTCGATCGCCTTGTCGAGTTCGACCTGCGGGGCGGCGCTGGCGCCGACAACCATCATCGCGTCTCTGCCGCGGAACGGCACACCCGTCAGCATCTCGACGACACCGCGCTTGAGCTCTTCGAGTACGACTTCCTTGTTGCGCTCGGGAGAATCGCCTTTGATCTGCACGCCCTCGCCCGTCTCTTGCGCCGCCACTTCGTCCGCGTGCTGGCGCTTCAGCGCCCAGTACGCGGCGGCGATCTGCTCGTACGTCTGCTGCTGCCATTTGGCGAGACCGGAAGGCATGAGCACGCAGTTGAGAGTCACGTGAATCCGCGCCTGGCGCAGCGCGAGCGCGCCCGCAGAGACCTGGACGCTGCCTGTCACCGGATTGGACGCCGGGTAGTTTGAGGAGTCCATCTCACCCGTGAACGACAACGGATAGTAGGGATAGCCCGGCGCCGACACGGCGCCGCGAAGCGCCGGGAAGCGGCTGCCTACCTTGCCGACGACCACCGCGAGCGATCCGTCGAATTCGCCTTCGACATTGACGTCCCATTTGAAGTGAACGGTGGAGGACATGGACTGTACGGACCATCCGTTGAGTCGATAGCCGCTCGGAATGTTCACGACGCTCTGATCCACTCCGCCTCCTCCGGGCGCCAGAAAGTCGAACAGACTCTTGTCGAGCGCCGATGCGTCGTACGTATCCGCCGTCTGGCCGCCGCCGCCACCGCCACCACCTCCGCCAGCGCCACCGCTCTTGGTGGAATCCGGATCCAGCGCGATGACCGTCGGCACCGGTACCCACGGCAATGGCGGCGCATTCACGCCGACGACGTTGTACTGGCCGATCCACCACTGGTAGTTAGCCTCCGTGATGTCGTCGGGCTGCAGCGGCTGCATCTGGCCGTTGACGAGGATCGGGGCGTTGTTCGCGTCGCGGCGGACGAGCGGACCGGGGTCCGGCGTGACGAAGTCGCCGCGCGGCTGCGACCGGCGCCACTTCAGATATGCTGCGGGCTCGGGAATCTCGAACTCGAGCAGGAACCGGTGCGGGTAGCGGAAGAGCTGCAGCCGCTGCACCTTGTCGACCCAGCGATAGATGCCGAGGACGGCCGTCGACTCGGTGTTGTTGAGCGCGTGCTTGTCTTTCTGCACCGACCGCTGCAGCGAGCGCGTGGCCTTGGCTGTTTTAACCGTCTCTTCGACGCGCTTGACGGCGCGCGTCACGACTTCGCGCGACTGCTGATACGCGTGGTCCTCGGACTGCTTCTGCGAATAGTCCATGCTGCCGCCGACAGTCGCGGCGATGTGCACCGGTCCGTACGAAGCCTCGACCTCGACCTGCGCGGCGACGTGCACGGCGAGATCAGTCTCGTTCTGCGCGTGCTGCTGCAGCTCCATGCGGTCGGTGGTCTGAGAGTCGCGCTCG
>QHVP01000050.1 GCA_003222295.1 Acidobacteriota bacterium
GGCAAGAACTTCACACGTGATCCCCTGATCATGACCCCCGAGCTCGTCCGCCCCGTCATGCTCGCGGGCGATCCCGGCGACGTGCGCGCGGTGGTCACGCTCGACCTGGTGCTGGAACGCCTGTGAGGCGCGTCCTGGGCGTCGTGCTCCTCTCGTCCGCTCTCGGCCGCGCACCGCAGCTGGCCGCGGCCGAGATGGCTGAGATCGGCCGCATCGCCGTTCCCGCCGACGTGAAGGTGCGTTTCCTCCTGGTCTCGCCCGATGGCGAGCAGCTCACGGCCGCGTGCGCCGACCGCAAGCTGCGCGTGTGGTCCGTGCCGTCGGCGAGGCCGTCCCGCCTCCTCCGTACGCTGGACGTCGACGGCGCGCCCATCTCCGCCCTCGCCTATTCACACGATGGGACGTGGATCGGCGCGAGCACGGGGAACGGAAGCCTGGGCGCGATCGCGATCTCCCCCGACGGGTCGCGCATCGCCGTGGCGCCCGTGAGCACGCCCCCGGAGCTGTGGGACGTTGCCTCCGCCAAGCGGCGGGCGATCCTGACCACCTCCTTCGGCGGCTCGAACGCTCTCGACTTCTCTCCGGATGGCACGCGACTGGCAAGCGCGGACGAGGACACCAGCATCCGTCTGTACGACACGGAGGGAGTCCTGCGCGCCACCGTGGAGGACCTCCCACTCGAGTCCTTCGCCCTCACCTTCACGCCCGACGGCAAGCAGCTCGTCCTGGGTGGCGCGGACAAGAGGGTGACCCTGCTCGACGGCGCGACGGGCAAGGTCGTGCGCCAGCTCCCGAAGCAGCCGGACGCCATCGCCTGGCTGGCCGCGCGTCGCGCGGACGGCACCGTCGTGAGCGGGTCCTTCAAGGACGAATCGATGGACCTGCCGGGCCCGACGCTGGCCTGGACCCTCGATGGCGCGCCCCCGCGCGAGGTCGCCGCCAAGGAGCGATTCAACGGCGGCGGCCCGCTGAAGGACGGACGCCTCCTGCTCACGACGATGGCCGAAGGCGCGATCGTCGTGTGGGCGGTGCGGTAGCTATCGCCGGCCGCCCGCTTCGTAGACGACGTTGCCTCCCAGCACCGTGACCAGCGCGCGGATCTCCCAGCTTTCCGACCTCGATCGAGCCCTTGCGGTTCTCTTCGAAGCTCAGCCAGGCCGCGTTCGCCGTCATCATGCGCAGCGCGTCCTGACGAGAGACCGCCTGCTCGGGGCCGATCACCTGGCCGCCCTGCGTACGGCGTGTGACCGCGACGTACAGCGTGAGGAACGGGTTGTACGGGTTCAGGGAGTGATCGGGATCGACGCCGAACATGTGGTCGGTGTCGAGGACGACCTTCACGCCGGCGCGGAGCCATTCCGCGAGGCCGAGGAACGGCCGCAGCCGCGGCTCGCCGAGCGCGGGCAGGAGAGCGTCCGCGTCCTTGTAGTACCAGGCGGGCTGGGTATCGACGGCGACGCCGAGGGCGGCGGCCCGCCGCGCCACCTCCGGTGTCGGGAAGTAGGCGTGGATCAGCGTGAAGCGCCGGTCGCGGATGGAGTGGTCGGCGTCGGCGGCCGCGAACGCGTCCAGGACGGCGTCGACGCCCGCATCGCCCGTGACGTGCGCGCACATCTGCCAGCCCAGCCGGTGTCCCGTGCGCATGATGTTGCGGATGTTCTCGGCGGAGATGGTGAGGAAACCGCGGTAGGAGGGATCGGCTACGCCGTAGAGCGGGGCGGCCGCGGGACCGTAGGGCTCGCGCATGAAGGCGGTGCCGGCCAGGATGCCGCCGTCGGCGAAGATCTTGAGCGGACCCACGCGCAGGCGGTCGTCGCCCTCGCCGAACCGTAGCGGGAGCGAGCGGATGAACGCCTCCGTACCCTCGACCGTGCCGTCGGAGTCCACGCGCAGCGTGACGGTCGCGCGCACCCATTGGCGGCCCAGCGCATGGAGCTGTTCGTAGGCTCGGTAGCCGGCGAGGTCGGCCGCGCGCTCGATGACGCTCGTGATCCCGACTTCGTTGTAGCGGCGGTGGACGTCTTCCAGCGCGGGCAGCAGGCGATCGGGACGGCCCCTGGCCTGATATCGGTCCAGCAGGCCGCCCACGTTCCGCAGGAGGCCCGTCGGCCGGCCCTGCGCATCCTTGACGATCGACCCCCCGCGCGGAGACGGGGTGTCGGGGCCGATTCCGGCCGCCTGCAGGGCGGCCGTGTTCAGCATGAACGCGTAGGCCGCGTCCACGACGACGGGATGGCGGGGGGCGGCGTCGTCGAGCTCGGTGCGAGTCGGCAGCCGCCTCTCCGCGAGGCGCGTGGGGAAGACGCGCGGCGAGAAGACCCAATGCCCCTCCGGGACGGTCGTCGTCTTCTCGCGGATCCAGGCCTGGATCTCCGCGATGGTGCGCAGGTCGCGGAAGCCGCCGCGCGCCTCGCTCTCCGCCACCCCGAGGGCGTGCACGTGGCTGTCGATGAGGCCGGGGATCACGGTCTGGCCGGCGGCATCCACGACGCGCGTCCGGGGACCGACGAGGGCCCGCGCCTGCGCGCTGGTGCCCACGACGACGAAGACGCCGCCGCGGATGGCCACCGCCTCCGCGACCCGGAAGGCGGTATCGACGGTCAGGACCTTTCCGTTGAGGACGACGAGGTCGGCCGGTGCCGTCGCCGGCCGGGCCGAAGGCGTGATCGCCAGCACCAGGGCGACCGCCGCACCCCGTCGTCGGATTCTCCTGAACCAGGCGCCGTTCAAAACGCAAATCTCACTCCCACCTGGCCCGTGCGCGGTGCCGCACCACTGCGCAGCGCGATGTAGGTGAGGAAGTCGGTGGAGTGCCGGTCGCCGCTGGCGGCGCCGAGTGCGAAGTTGGTTTTGTTGGTGAGGTTGAACACTTCACCGAACACGTCCAGGTGCCGCGCCCGGAAAAGGAACCGGTAACCGAGGCGCACGTCGGCCTGGAAGAAGCCGGGACCGCGCGCGCCGTTGCGGCCACCCGCGTTCTCCACGGTGAAGGAATTGCGACCGGTCCCCGAATAAGCACCGGCGGGGAGGGGGTCGAACAGGACGCCGTTGCGGTCCGCATCCACCTCCGTGTCCTGGATGGTGAAGGGGAGGCCGGACAGGGCGCGCACCACCGCCGCCACCGTCAGCCCGCCTGTCCTGGGCACCCGGGCGGAGCCGCTCAGAACGAGGTTGTGCCGGCGGTCGACGTCGGTGGGTCCCTCGTTCGCGTCGAGCCGCAGGTCGTCGAGGTACTGGAACGGACTGACACCCATGTTACCGCCCAGCGGGAAGACGCCGTTCGTGTTCCCGCGGGCGCGGGAGAGCGTGTAGGCCAGGCGGAAGGCGTGCGTGCCCGCCCAGCGGCGGTCGACGTGAACCTGCAGGGCGTCGTATTCGGTTCGGCCGCGGTTGACGCGCAAGTACACGGAAGAGACGAACGCGGGATCGACACGGACGACGCGACCCGTGCGCGTGGTGTCGACGCGCACGCCGGGGTTGAGGTCGCGGCTCATGAAATGGTCGCGGCCGGAGGCGTGCACGTAGTCCACGCTGGCGGAGAGCGTGGGGCCGAGCGCCCGCTCGAAGCCGATGGAGAGCTGGTCGGCGTAGGGGATCCGCCGGTCCGGGCTGTCGAGGGAAACGACGCTCGTGTTCCGGGCCCGCGTGCCGGGCGGGAACGTCCGGGCCAGCAAGGCGCGATCCACGGTGGGCCCGTTGCGCAGCAGCGGATCCGAGGGCCGCACGCCTCGCGAGGGGCCGGGGTCGGTGCCATTGCCCGGGAAGCTCACCACGAACGAGTCCGAGAACACGCCGGCGGTGAGGACGGAAGAGATGAGCTCGAAGTGGGTCTTGTCGAAGAAGCGCCCATAGCCGCCGCGGACGACCGAGCGGCCGTCGCCCCGCGGATCGAACGCAAACCCCAGCCGCGGGGCCAGGTTGTTGCCGTCGACCGGATAGTCCGAAGGGTCCGGAAAGCGCGGGTTGTCCTCCTCGCGGAGGGGGATGACTTCCAGGTCGTAGCGCAAGCCCAGGCTCAGGGTCAGCCGCCTCCCGACCTTCCACTTGTCCTGGGCGAAGGCGCCGAGATGGTGTGAGTTGATGGACAAGATGCTCGGCCCGGGCACGCGGATGTTCAGGCGCTCGGGATAGGTGCGCGGATCGGCGGGGTCGAAGGGGTCGTTGCCGGGGAACAGGAACGTCCCGTTGAGCTGCCCGTGCACGTCGACGTGGGCCATCACGTACTCGTAGTGCAGGCCCAGCCGCAGGTTGTGGTCGCCCTTCTTGCCGGGCCGGAACCACGAGAACGTGTCCTCCGCCTGGTAGGCGTGGTCGACCTTCACCATGGCCGCATTGATCTGCTGGTCCACGTAACTGAGGTAGCGCAGGGTGGGCGGGAGCAGGTCCTGCCGGTGGCCATTCGAGTCGAAACCGGGGTTGGCCATCACCACGTGCTCGTGGGTGAAGGCCAGCCTCAGGGTGTTGAACCGGGTGTTGCCGAGCGACGAGCTGAGGGCGCCCACGACCGTCTGGTCCACGTCGTCTTCCTGCCGGGCCGCGGCTTCGGAGGTGGGGAGCCCCCCGTCGGAGGGGCCGATCACGTTCCGCTGCGGCGCACTCTCCCGCAGCCAGCGGAGGCTCCAGGTCTGCCCCGCCTTGAGCTGGTGGTCGAAGCGGACGAGCGTGTTCCAGACCCGTATCCGGGTGGTGGGGCTGGCGTCGAGGTCGGGCCGCGAGGGGATGTTGATGGGGCGCGCGTCGTCGATGACGACCCGCTCGACACTGGCGAAGAAGTGCGCCTTGTCCTTCACGATGGGCCCGCCCAGGGTGAACCCGTACTGCTGGAAGGTGGTGTCGGGCTTGGCCAGCCCGTTCTGCCTGGTGAAGAAGTCCTTCTGCTTGAGCGCGGCGTCCTGAACGAAGGCGAAGGCGCTGCCGTGGAACGTGTTCGTGCCCTGCTTCGTGATCGCGTTGACGACCGCCCCCGTGGTCCGCCCGAACTCCGCGTCGAACTGGCTGGTCAGGACCTGGAACTCCTGGATCGCCTCCAGGGGCGGCCGCACCTGGCTGCCCGCCCGCTGTCCGGCCACGTCGTCGTTGTTGCTCGCGCCGTCGAGGAGGTAGTTGTTGTTCCGGGAATCCTGGCCGTTGGCAGTGATGGAGTCCGCGGCGAACGAGTCCGTGGCGATTTGAGGGACGATCCCGGGGAGCAGGCCGATGAAGCCGACGTAGTTGCGGTTGAGGTTCGGCAGATCCGTCAGCTCGCGGCTGGTGATGTTGCCGCCGACCTCCTTGGACGTCACGTCCACGATGGGCGCTTCCGACGTCACCGTGATCTGCTCTTGACGCGCGCCCAACTCCAGCCGGACGTCGACGGTCGTGGTCCGGCCAACCTCCAAGCGCAGGCCGGGGCGGGAGTACTTCTTGAATCCCGGCCGATCGGCGGAGAGCTCGTAGAGGCCGGGGGCCACGCCGCTCAGGAAGTACGTGCCGTCCGCGCCGGAGACGACCTGGCGCCGCAAGCCCGTCTCCTGGTTCCAGAGCTCCAGGCCGGTCTGGGGCAGCAGGCCTTCCCGGCTGTCCAGCACGCGGCCCCGGATCTCGGCCGCGGCCTGCTGGGCGGAAGCCGGAAGGGCCGGCGCCATCACGACCGCAGCCCACACCAGCGCCGTCCCAGGTCGCATGTCACGGCCTCGCTCAGCGGCCCAGTGTGGACCAGCCGGCTCGTCGAAGGCAACTCCTCGCCCGGCGGCTAACATAGGGACCTTGTCGATCCTGTCCGCCCTCTTCCTCTTCGCCACCGGGGCTGTCCCGCCGCCGGCGCCGCCGCCTCCAGACCCGCCCGCGATCCTGGTCTCGCGTCAGCTTCTCGCCTCCGAGCACCTCGCCCTCGGCGACGTGATCGCGCTCTCGGGCGACCCGAAGGGATCGCGGGCACGAGAGTTCCGGATCGCCGGCGTGTACGAGCCGGTGCCGGATCCCGCCCGCCTGGGCATGGTGCCCCTGGAGGCACGCCTGCACCTCTCCGATCTCCTGGCGCTGATCGCCGATCCCGCCGATCCGGCTGCCTCCGAGTCGGTGCGATCGATCGGCGTGAAGCTCGTCTCCCCGGCAGAGGCCTCCGCCTTCATGCGCGACCTGACCGTGCGCGTTCCCGGCCTCCTCCTGCGCGAGCTGGCCGCGTCCGACGACTCCGACGTCACCTTCGTCGTCCTCGACCGATTCCACCTCGCCATCTCGCTCGTCACCGTGATCGCGAGCTCGATCTTCCTGCTCGCGCTCATGGTCATGCTGGTGGACGAGCGGCGGGACACCGTGGCCGTCCTGCGCCTGATCGGGCTCCGCCGCCGCCGCATCTTCATCCAGGTGCTCGCGGAGGGGCTGGTGATCGCGCTCGCGGGCGCGCTCTTCGGCGTGCTGCTCGCAGTGGTGCTCGAAGGCGGGTTCAACCGGTTCTTCCAGTGGCGGTACGACACCGCCCTCGTCTTCGTGCGCGTCACGCCCGCCATCGCCGCGCGCGCGGTGTCGGTGGCCGTCCCCCTGGGCATCCTGGCCAGCGTGGCCGCGTCCTGGGGCCTGCTCCGCCGCGGCGCCATGGCCCTGGCCCGCCGATGAGCGCCAAGGTGTGGGCCTTCGCGCTGCGCAGCCTGGCCCGCCAGCCCGGGCGCGCGATCCTGGGGATCCTCGGCGTGGCCGCCGTCGGCGCGCTGCTCTTCGACATGCTGCTCCTGTCCCGCGGGCTCCTCGTCTCCTTCCGCGCCCTCCTGGACTCCGCCGGCTTCGACGTGCGCGTGATGGCGGCGGACGCCCCGGCCTTGGCGCGGCCCCGGATCGCCGAGGCCGAGACCGCGGCCGCGGCCATTCGCGCCCTGCCCGACGTCGACGAGGTCGCCTCCCTGCGCCTGGGCAACGCCATCGTCACCGGACCGGACGGCGGCACGCACGACATCTTCTTCATCGGAGCCGACGCGCAGACCCGCCGCCGGCCGTGGATCCTCCTCGAGGGACGCGACCTGGGCGCGAGCGACACCGGCGGGCCGCCGCCCCTCGTCGTCAATCGGCGGCTGGCCACGACCCTCCGTCTCCGGCCGGGCTCCGAGCTCACCCTGCGCGGGGACTGCGCCCGCGGCGTGGCCAGCGCCGCGCCCCCCGTGCGATTCCGGGTCGCCGGCTTCGCCGCCTTCCCTTTCGACGACCCCAAGGCCATGACGGCGGCGGCGCGGCTCGCCGACTTCGGCCGCACCTGCGGCCTCGACGAGAAGAGCGACGCCGACCTCTTCCTGGTCGCCTCGCGCGAGGGACGCGGGCCCGAGGCCGCCGTCCGCGCGATCCGCGCGCTGCGCTTGGACCTGCACGCCTTCAGCAACGAAGAGATCGTGGCGCGCTTCCAGCAGGTCGGCTTCTCCTACTTCCGCCAGATCTCGGCCGTGCTCAGCACGATCACGCTTTTCTTCGGCTTCCTGCTCATCACCGTCCTCCTCACCGTCTCCGTGAACCAGCGCTTCGCGGAGATCGCCGCCCTGCGCGCCCTGGGGTTCACGCGCCGGCGCGTCGTCCTCGACGTGCTCGCCCAGGCCGTCCTCCTCGTGGGGGCGGGGGGCGTCCTGTCCCTGCCCCTCGGCCTCGCCCTGGCCCGCTGGCTGGAGTCGATCCTGCACGCCATGCCGGAGATTCCGGCCGCCATGCACTTCTTCGCCTTCGAGCCGCGCGCGCTGGCGACACACGCGTTGCTGCTCGCCCTCACCGCCGTGCTGGCCGCCCTCTACCCGATGCGGCTGGTGTCGCGCCTCCCCATCGCGGCCACGCTGCGAAGCGAGATGGTCACGTGAGCCCGCCCGTGGTCGAGGCCCGCGGCGTGACCCGGACGTTCCCGATGCCCGCGGGACCCGTCGTCGCCGTGCGCGACCTGAGCGTCACCATCGCCACCGGCGAGTTCGTCTCCATCTGCGGGCCCTCCGGCTGCGGCAAGTCCACCCTCCTGCACATCCTCGGCTGCGTCGACACGCCCAGTAGCGGCGAGCTGCTCGTCGACGGCCGGGACGTGAGCACGCTCGGCGATGCCGCGCGGAGCGCGCTCCGCCTCTCGAAGATCGGCTTCGTCTTCCAGCGCTTCTTCCTGCTCCCCATGCTGACGGCGGCGGAGAACGTGGAGCTGCCGCAGGCGGAGGCGGGGGTTTCGCGGGCGGAGCGACGGAGCCGTACGAGCGCGCTCCTCGATTACGTGGGCCTCGCGCACCGCACGCACCACCGGCCCTCGCAGCTGTCCGGCGGCGAGGCCCAGCGCGTGGCCATCGCGCGCGCCCTCGCCAACCGGCCGCGGCTGCTGCTGGCGGACGAGCCGACGGGCGAGCTCGACCAGGCCACGGGCCAGCAGATCGTCGGCCTCTTCGAGCGGGTGCACGCCGACGGCACCACGGTGGTGGTGGTCACCCACGATCCCGCGATCGCCGCGCGCACCCCGCGCATGCTGTCGATGCGCGACGGGCGGATCGAAGACGGAGCCTCGCGATGATGCTGCTCCTCGCGCTGCGCTCGGTGCTCGCCCATCCCGTGCGGAGCGCGATGCTGGCCTGCGGCTTCGGACTGGGCGTCTCCGTGATGGCCACCCTCCTCGGCGTCGGCGAGGTGATCCTGGAGCAGGCGCGGTCGCCCAGCCTCGCGGGCGGGGGCGACGTGGTCATCACCTCCGCCGCCGGCCGCGTGGAATCCGCGCGGTTCCTCTTGTCGAGCGTGCTGGGCGTGCCTCCCCTGAGCGGACGCGTGGCCGCCGCCTCGCCGCGGGGGCGCGCTTCCCTCTACCTCGTCCACGGCCAGCGGATCGTCCCCATCATGGCCACGGGCGGCATCCCCAGCCGCGAGCGCGCCCTGGGCGACCGCGAGACGGCCGACATCGGGTCCTGGGTGGATGCGCCGAGCGACGCGGTCTGGGCGGGCGACCCCACGGGCGTGCTGCGCAGCATGGACCGCTTCCATCCCGTGCCGGCCGTGCCCGCGCGCGCCTCATCGTGGGCGGAGTGGCTCTACTTCAACGGAGGGTCCGGAGGGGCGCGCTTCTACCTCACCTTCATGGTGGGCCCACCGCGTCCGAGCGGCCGTCGCTCGGCGGGGGTGCGCCTCCAGCTCGACCAGGGCGGACGCACGACGTCCTACGGAGAGTCCACCGAGGTCGACGAGGCGGCCGTGCTCGCCACCGCGCCGGACCTGACGATCGGGCGGAGCGAGGTACGACTCGAGGGACTGCGGTACCGCATCCGCATCGACCTGCCGCGCATGGATCCGCCGGGCGAGCGGACGTCCCCCGCCGCGTCCGCCCGCGTGACCGGCGAGCTCACCCTCGACGCCGTCCCCGGCCGTTCGCTCCCTCCCCTGACGATCCGCGGCGCGCAAGGATGGCTCTCCGGCTACGTCGTCCCCGTGATGTCGGGGGCATTGGGCGGCGCGCTCACGGTCGGAGGTCACACGCTCGCCCTCGGCGGCAGCGGGTATCACGATCACAACTGGGGATTCTGGGACGGTGTCTCCTGGCAGTGGGGGCAGGTCCATCACGACGCGCTGTCCTTCGTGTACGGACGCCTGCGGCCGCCGCCCGATGCCGCGGACCCGGAGCGGATCCCCGGCTTCCTCGCCGCCCTGGGGCCGGACGGCCCCATCGGCTACGCGGCGGACGTCTCCATCGCGGAGACGAACGATCCGGCCACGGGTCGCCCGCGCCGCATCCTCGTGCGCGGCCACGGCCCCTCGATGAACCTGACCATGGACCTCGCGGTGGAGGACGAGGTGGTCACCCGCACGGCTCCGGGCTTCATCGGTGGATCGATGGACTTCCTGCAGCTCCGGGCGCGCTATCGCGTCGCGGGACGGGTCGGTGCTCGACCCTTCGACTTCGAGGCTCCGGGGGCGGCGGAGACGTTCCGCGGGCGGTGACGAAACCAAGAGTCGCCGGGCTCAGCCCACCTCGAAGAGGCCGGCCGCGCCCATGCCGCCGCCCACGCACATGGTCACGACGACGTAGCGCACGCCGCGGCGCCGGCCCTCGATCAGGGCGTGGCCGACCATGCGCGCCCCGGACATCCCGTAGGGATGGCCGATGGCGATGGCGCCGCCGTTGACGTTGAGCTTCTCGTCCGGGATCCCGAGCTTGTCCCGGCAGTAGATGACCTGCACCGCGAAGGCCTCGTTGAGCTCGAAGAGGCCGACGTCCGCCATCTTCACGCCCGTCCGGTCGAGCAGCCGCGGCACCGCGAAAACGGGACCGATGCCCATCTCGTCCGGCTCGCAGCCGGCCACGGCGAAGCCGCGGAAGATTCCGAGGGGCCGCCGCCCGCGCTTCTCCGCCAATCGCCCGTCCATGACCACGCAGGCGGAGGCGCCGTCGGAGAACTGGCTGGCGTTGCCGGCCGCGACCACGCCACCGGGCAGGGCGGGTTTGATCTTGGCGACCGCCTCGTAGGTGGTGTCGGGCCGGATGCCCTCGTCCGCGTCGAGGGTGACTTCCTTGGTGAAGAGGCGGCCCGACTCCTTGTCCGCCACCGCCATCACGGTCGAGAAGGGCACGATCTCGTCCCGGAACTTGCCGGCGGCCTGGGCGGCGGCCGCGCGCTCCTGGCTGCGCACGCCGTATTCGTCCTGGGCCTCACGCGGGATGCCGTAGCGGCGCGACACGTTCTCCGCCGTCTGCAGCATCGCCTCGTAGATCGCGGGCTTGTGCTCGACGAGCCAGGGGTCGCGCGCCATGTGGCGGTTGGCTTCGTTCTGCACGCAGGAGATGGACTCGAGGCCGCCGGCCACGAGGACGGGCACGCGGTCGACGAGGACGCGGTGCGCGGCCATGGCGATCGTCTGCAGACCCGACGAGCAGAAGCGATTCACGGTGACGCCGGCGGTGGTGACGGGCAGGCCGGCGCGGAGCGCGATCTGCCGCGCGATGTTGCCGCCGGTGGTGCCCTCGGGCCACGCGCAGCCCATGAGGACGTCCTCCACCTCGGCCGGATCGAGGCGCGCGCGCTCGACCGCCGCGCGCACGGCGTGGGCGCCCAGCGTCGCTCCGTGCGTCAGGTTGAGCGCCCCGCGCCAGGACTTGGCGAGGCCGGTGCGGGCGGTGGAGACGATGACGGCGTCGGTCATGGGAGTCTCAAGAGCGATTGAACGTCTGTCCCTCGCCGGCGAGACGGGCCAGCCGAGGGGCGGGAGTCCAGCCGAATCCCTTCATCCGCCGTACCACCGTGGTCAGGCCCACCGTATCCGCGTAGAACATGGGGCCGCCGCGGAAGGGCGGGAATCCGTAGCCCGCGAGGTAGACGAGGTCCACGTCGGACGCCCGCTGGGCGATCCCCTCCTCGAGGATCTTCGCGCCCTCGTTCACCAGGGCGAGGACGCAGCGGTCGACGATCTCGTCTTCCGCGATGCGGCGCCGCGCGACGCCTCTCTCGCGGCTGTCGGTGACGATCATCTCGTCGACGGCGGGATCGGGAAGGGCGTCGCGGCGACCCGCCTCGTAGCGATACCAGCCCGCGCCCGTCTTCTGCCCGAAGCGGCCCTGCTCGCAGAGGCGGTCGGCGATGAGGGAACGCCCGGTCTCCGGGTGTTCGCGGTAGCGCCGCTTGCGGATGGACCAGCCGATGTCGTTGCCGGCGAGATCGTTCATGCGAAACGGCCCCATGGCCATCCCGAAGCTCTCGAGCGCGCGATCCACCTGCGCGGGCAGCGCGCCCTCCTCGAGGAGGAGCAGGGACTGCCGCAGGTAGGGCTCGAGCATCCGGTTCCCGATGAAGCCGTCGCAGACGCCGGACACGACCGCCGTCTTCTTGATGGTCCGGGCCAGGCCCATCACGGTGGCGAGCACGTCCTTGCCCGTCGCCGCCCCGCGTACGACCTCGAGCAGCTTCATGACGTGGGCGGGGCTGAAGAAGTGCGTTCCGATCACGTCCGCCGGACGGCGGGTCGAACGCGCAAGGGCGTCGAGGTCGAGGGTGGAGGTGTTGCTGGCCAGGATTGCCCCTGCCCTCATGGTCTCGTCGAGCGTCTTGAACACGGCCTGCTTCACCGCCATGTCCTCGAACACCGCCTCCACCACGATGTCGGCGGAGGCGACGTCCGTGTAGCTCAGGGTGGGACGGATGAGGCCCATCCGCTCCTCGGCCTGGGCGGAGGTGAGCTTCCCCTTCCTGGCACTGCCCTCGTAGCTCTTGCGGATGGTGGCGATGCCCTGGTCGAGCCGCGCGCGCTCCGCTTCGAGCACGGTGACGGGGATCCCCGCGTTCGCGAAATTCATCGCGATGCCGCCGCCCATGGTGCCGGCGCCGATGACGGCGGCGCTGCGGATCGGTCGAACCTCGGTGTCCTCGGGCACGTCGGCGATCTTGGCCGCGGCGCGCTCGGCGAAGAAGGCGTGGCGGAGCGCGCGCGACTCCGTCGTGCCCAGGAGAGAGAGGAAGAGGTCGCGCTCGACGCGCAGCCCCTCCTCGAACGGCTGCGAGGCCGCCGCGGCCAGCGCGTCCACGCACCTCCGCGGGGCCGGGTAACCCCTGGACACCGTGCCCACCGCGCCTCGCGCGAAGGCCAGGAATCCCTCCGCGCTCGGATGGGCAATGGCGAGATCGCGGAGCAGGGGCAGCGGCCGCCGATCGGCGACGGTTTCCGCAAGCGCGGCCGCCCGCTCGACGACGTCGCCCTCACCCACCGCGTCGAAGAGCCGCGTGCCCTCGAGCTGCGCCGCGGAAACCGTCGTGCCGGAGACGATCATGTTGAGCGCGGTCTCGAGTCCGACCGCCCGCGGCAGGCGTTGCGTCCCGCCCGCTCCGGGCAGAAGGCCGAGCTTCACCTCCGGCAGCGCGACCTGCGCGTTGGAGGCGGCCACCCGATAGTGGCAGGCGAGGGCCAGCTCGAGACCGCCTCCCATCGCCACCCCGTGGATGGCGGCGACGACCGGCTTGGGAGACGCCTCCACGGCCTGGATCACGGCGTGCAACGAGGGGTCGGCCGTCATCTGCGGGGTACCGAACTCGCGGATGTCGGCCCCCGCGGAAAAGCTCTTCCCGGCGCCGGCGAGGACGACGGCCTTGACGCCGGGATCGGCGGCGGCGCGGTCGAGGCCATCGACGATCCCGCGCCGCAGCGCATGGCCGAGGCCGTTGACGGGCGGGTTGTTCAAGGTGATCACGGCCACCGTGCCACGCGTCGAGTATTCGGCCGGGCCCATGGTTCCCGGGATCCTAGGTCCGGACCGCGGCCCGCGTCAATGGCCTTGGTCGAGCAGCCAAGGCGGCGTCCCCGACGCGAGCGAATCGAGGCCCGAAAACAGGCCCTTGACACCGAAGAGGCTGGTGTTAGTCTCTTGGTCGCTTGCCCAAGCCAAAGCGAGTCTCGACGGTGGTCGAGGACCGTTTCCTCGACGCGGCCGCGCGCCTCTTCCGCGCCAAGGGGTTCGAGGCGACGACCGTGCGCGAGATCGCCAAGGCGGCGCGCATGCTGCCCGGCAGCCTGCATTACCGCTACCCGACCAAGGACAGGGCATCCGCGCCGCCATCCGCGAGGCGCGTGACCCGGTGGAGCGGCTCCGTCTGGCCCTCCGGGCCCGGCTGCGTTACCTGCTCTCGCGGCCCGCTTCCCAGGTCGTGCTCTTCGAATGGCGGTCCCTCAACGGCGCGGCGCGGGAGGAGATGATCCGCTTGCGCGACCGCTACGAGGCCTTCTGGTCCGGCCTGCTCTACGAGGCGGCCGGGACCGGGCGGCTGCGCCCGGGCATCGACCTGCGGCTCCTCCGCTTCCTGCTCTTCGGCGCCATCAACGGGGTCGCGCTCTGGTACCACGCCGACGGGCCGCGCACTCCCGACGAGATCAGCGACGCCTTCTGGGGCTTCATCGCTTACGGCGTGGTCGACGAGGCGCACCGGCCGGACGACATCGGCTCCGCGCTCCGCACGCTGTCCGCCCTCGAGATGGGCGCGGGAGGAGCGCAGGAGCGGTCGTAACAAGACGGCGAATCGAAACGGAGGCCTCAGATGCATAGAAGAGTGACCGTTCTCGCCCTCGTCCTCGGGCTCGTCGCGCCCCTCGCGGTGCGCGCGCAATCACGTCTCACCGGAGCCGACCTCCGCGGCACCGTCCGCGACCCGTCCGCGGCCGCCATTCCGGGGGCGACCGTGACCGCGACCTCGGTGGACACCAATACCTCGCGCACCGCCGTCAGCGACTCGAGCGGCCGGTACTTCATCGGGGCCCTGCCCCCCGGCGCCTACCGGATCACCGCGGAGATGCCGGGCTTCGCCACCCAGAGGCGCGAAGGCGTGGCCCTGCACCTCGGGCAGAGCCTCGAGCTCGATTTCGCCTTGCCCGTCGGGGGCCGGGGAGAGGAGGTCACCGTGACCGAGGAGCTGGGCGTCGTCGATCCCCATCGCACGGCAGTGGCGACCGTGATCGGCCAGCCGCAGATCGAGAACCTGCCCATCAACGGACGCAACTTCATCAGCTTCTCGGTCATCACCCCCGGGGTGGGCCTGGACAACACGCCGCAGCAGGGCGCCTCCGCCACTTCCGGCCTGTCCTTCACCGGCCAGCGCGCGCGCTCGAACAACATCATGGTGGACGGCCTCGACAACAACGATCCCATCGTCGGCTCCGTGCGCGCCACCTTCAGCCAGGAAGCGGTGCGCGAGTTCCAGGTGCTCACCAACTCCTACTCCGCGGAGTTCGGCAAGGCCTCCGGTGGCGTCGTCAACATCGTGACCAAGAGCGGAACGAACGAGCTGAGCGGCAATGTCTTCGCCTTCGTCCGCGATGATTCCTTGAACGCCAAGGACCACTTCGAGCGCTTCGACGTCTTCGGGGGCGCCACCAATCGGGCGAAAGCGCCGTACAAGCAATGGCAATACGGCGCCACCCTCGGCGGTCCCATCCGCAAGGACAAGACGTTCTTCTTCCTGTCCTTCGAACGCCTCGACATCGACGCCAACAGCTTCGTGACCATCTCCGACGCGGACGCCGCCGTCCTCGGTCGCGCGGGGTTTCCCGTCCAGACCGGCGCGAATCCGTACCAGTTCAAGGACACGCTCCTGCTCGGGAAGATCAATCATTACTGGACTCCGAGCCACAGCCTGGTGCTGCGGGCCAACTACTCCGATCGCACGAACGAGAACATCGAGCCGTTCGGGGGGCTCATCGCGCGCAGCCGCGGCGCCGTGCAGCTCCGCAAGGACTACGGCCTCTCCGTGGCCCAGACCGACATCCTCTCTTCGCGCTGGCTCAGCGAGGCGCGCTTCCAGTGGGCGCACGAGAAGCAGGACATCGACTCCCTCGATCCCAATTGCGGGGGACCCTGCACGCGCTTCGATCAGGGCGGCCCGACGCTCGAGGTGGCCGGGGTGGCCAGCGTGGGCCGCCAGCGCTTCACGCCGCAGCCCCGCACCAACGACCGCTTCCAGCTCACCGAGACGCTGAGCTTCGCCACGGGCAGCCACTCCGCCAAGGCCGGCCTCGACTTCAACGTCGTGGACAGCCGCGACACCGCCCTGCCGCTGCACTTCGGAGGCCGCTACCTGTTCCGTCCCCTGCCCGCCATCCCCGGCCTGCTGCCCGCGCCCATCTCGGCCATCCAGGCCGTGGCCCTGGGCATCCCCGCCGCGTACATCCAGGGCTACGGGACTCCCGGCGGACCCTATCGGAACTGGGACGTCTCTTTCTTCGTGCAGGACGATTGGCGCGTCACCCGCAAGCTGACGGTCAAGCCGGGCCTGCGCTACCAGAGGCAGTACTGGCCCGACTATCACTACACCGTCTCCGACGTCGGCGGGAAGACGTTCTCCTACGACTTCCCGGGCGACGGCAACAACTTCGCGCCGCGGCTGGCCCTGGCTTTCGATCCCACGGGCGCGGGCCGCACGTCCCTGCACGCGGCCTACGGGATCTTCTTCGACAACGAGATCGTCTCCATCGGCAGCATCACGGACGAGATCCGGGGCGGCGACGGCGTGCGGACCCTCGTCGCTCGCTTCCCCTCTCCGGTCGTTCTGGCTGCCTGGCGCACGCCTGGCCATCGGCTCCCGGAGGCGACCGCCCTCGCACTGCTCGGCGGGTCCTATCCGAGCCTCGTGATCTCGCCGGATCCGGGCCTGGAGACGCCCTATTCCCACCAGGCCGCGGTCGGGTTCGAGCAGGCCCTCGGCGGCGACTTCGCACTGGCCGTGAACGGCGTCTACGTGCGCGGAAAGAAGCAGGTGGGCACCGTCGACTTCAATCCCGTGGTGCCCGCGCTCGGCGCGGGACGGCGGCCCAACGACGTCGGTGGTGTCGCCGGCACGTCCGCGTCCATCCTGCAGTACAGCGACTTCGGAGAAACCTGGTACAAGGGCCTCACCGTCTCGCTCAGCAAGCGCCTGAGCCACCGCCACGAGTTCCTGCTCTCGTACACGCTGGGCAAGGCGGAGGACAACTCGACGGACTTCCAGAGCGCGTTCATTCCCCAGGACAACGGCCGCGGGCGCAATCCCCAGGATCCGACGGGCACGCCCGTCGGCTTCAACTCGGACCTGGAGCGGGGGCCCGCCATCAACGACCAGCGCCACCGGTTCGTCTTTTCGGGACTCGTGCAGATCCCCTGGGACCTGCGCCTCTCGACCATCGTGACCGCCGCCTCCGGCCGGCCCTTCACCGCTATCGCGAGAGCCGATCTCAACGGTGACGGCGACGGGGGTGCCATCCCCGGGCCGGATCGCGCCCGGCGCAATCCCGCCGACGCCGGCTCCAGCCTCGGCCGCAACACCGAGAACCTGCCCTCCACCTTCACCGTGGACCTGCGCCTCGCCAAGCGATTCCGCATCGGCCGGAAGGGCGGCCTCGACCTGATCGCGGAGGCTTTCAATCTGCTGGACCGGGTCAACTATTCCGACGTGAACAACCTCTTCGGCACCGGCGCCTTCCCGGACCAGCCGCAGCGGGACGCCCAGGGGCGGGTGACGTACGGGACCTTCACCGCCGCCCAGCCGCCGCGGCAGCTCCAGCTCGCGGCCAAGGTCAGCTTCTAGCCCGGACTCCTGATGTTCGGCTTCGAGCCGTCGGACGAGCAGAAGACGCTGGTGAAGTCGGTCCGCCGGTTTGCGGCCCGCGAGCTGCGCCCCCTGGCCCATGACTCCGACGAGCGCGGGGAGCTGCCGGGAGCGCTCCTGGAATCGGCCGCCCCGCTCGCGTTGCTGCCGGCCAGCCTTCCCGAAGCGTACGGAGGGTTCGGGCAGCGATCGGCGGTCACGGGCGCCCTCTTCGCCGAAGAGCTGGCCTGGGGCGATCTCTCCGGCGCCCTGGCCCTGCTCGCGCCCGGGCTCGTCGCCCTGCCCGTCCTGCTGGCGGGGACGGAGGCGCAGAAGCACGAGCTATTGCCCGCGTTCTGCGGCGAGGGCTACGTGCCCGCCTCCGCCGCGCTCCTGGAGCCTCGCGCGGACTTCGACCCGCGCGTCCTTCAGGCTCGGGCCCGACGGGTGAGCGGCGGCTACGTGCTCGAAGGGACCAAGTGCAACGTCCCCTTCGCCGCGGAAGCCGAGTGGATGCTCGTCTACGCGTCGGTGGAGGGGGAAAGCCGCGCCTTCCTCGTGCGGCGGGGCACGGACGGGCTCCACGTCGGAGAGCGCGAACAGAACATGGGGCTGCGCGCGCTTCCCTTGTACAAGGTCGAGCTGCGAGGCTGCGTGGTGTCCTCCGCGCTCTGTCTGGGCGGCGAGGGCGGCGGCGTGGAAGCCGTCCTGGGCGCGTCTCGCGTCGCCCTGGCCGCTCTGGCCGTGGGCCAGGCCCGCGCCGCCTACGACTACGCCCTCGACTACGCGAAGTCGCGGGTGGCCTTCGGCGAGGCCATCGCGCAGCGCCAGGCCATCGCCTTCATGCTCGCGGAGATGGCCACCGAGATCGAAGCGGCGCGGCTCCTGGTCTGGGAGGCGGCCTGGACGCTGGACCAGGGCGCCGACGGCACCCGCGAATGCCTCCTGGCCAAGACCTTCGCGGACGAGATGGTCCTCGCCGCCACCGACCGCGCCGTGCAGATCCTCGGGGGCCACGGCTACATCCGCGATCATCCGGTGGAGATGTGGCTGCGCAACGGCCGCGCCTTCGCGGTCATGGAAGGGATCGCGATCGTCTGATGATCAGCTTCGAGATGCCGGACGAGATCCGCGAGCGGGTCGACCTCGTCCGCGGCGTGGCCAGGGAGCTCATGCGCCCGGCGGCGCGGGAGTTCGACGAGCGCGAGCACGAGATCCCCTGGGACTTCGTCACCCGGATGTGGGACCTCTCGCTGAAGACGGGTCAGAGCTTCCGCTCCGGGACGAGGCGTGACGGCGCCGGGGTGGCCGCGCAGGCGCTCGTCCACGTCATCGAGACCCTGTCCTGGGGCGATGCGGGCATCTACCTCTGCGGTCCCGGGGCCGGCCTGGGCGGCGCCGCCATCGAGGCCACCGGTACCGCGGAGCAGAAGCAGCGCTTCCTGACGCGCTATCGGGAGGGGCCGCCGAAGTGGGCCTGCATGGCCATGACGGAGCCGCACTGCGGATCCGACACCGCGGCCATCCGCACCACCGCCGTGCGGGACGGGGAGAGCTGGGTGCTCAATGGCGAGAAGATCTTCGTGACCACCGGCCACAAGGCGCTGGTCGACTCCGAAGGGCTGATGGTGGTCTGGGCGACCATCGACCCCGCGGCGGGGCGGGCGGGGATGAAGCCCTTCGTCGTGGAAGCGGGGACCCCCGGCGTCCGCGTCACCAAGCTGGAGCGCAAGATGGGCATCCGCGCCAGCGATACCGCCTCCGTCGTGCTCGAGAACTGCCGCATCCCCGCGGCCAACCTCCTGGGCAGCGCGGAGGTGTCGGACCCGCGCAAGGGCTTCAAGGGCGCGATGGCGACGTTCGACGCCACGCGGCCATCCGTGGCCGCCAGTGCCCTCGGCATCGCGCGCGCGACGGTGGAGCTCCTGAAGGAGCTGCTGGCCCTGCAAGGCATCGAGGTGCGCTACGACCGGCCGCGCCACCTCCTGACCGCCATCGAGCGCGACCTCCTGGACATGGAGACCCAGCTCCGGGCCGCTTGGCTCCTGACCCTGAAGGCGGCCTGGATGATGGACAAGGGGCTGCCCAACACGCTCGAGTCCTCGATGTGCAAGGTCAAGGCAGGCGACGTCGTCACCCGTGTCACCCAGAAGGGCGTGGAGCTGATGGGTCCGCTCGGCTACTCGCGGGAGCTCCCGTTCGAGAAATGGATGCGTGACGCGAAGATCAACGACCTCTTCGAGGGGACGGGGCAGATCAACCGCCTCGTCATCGCGCGACGGATCCTCGGCTACTCGAGCCGGGAGTTGAAGTAGGAACCCACCGCAACTTTTGCCAAGAAATGCCGCGCCGGCGGCCGTACGCTGGGTCTGCGGAGGGGATCACCATGACGACAGTTGCGAAGGTCGACTTTCCCACGTTGTTGGCGGCTCCCGGCCGGTCACCGGAAATCCCGGAAGCGGCGGACGTCTACGGCTGGCTGATCGGGAGCTGGGAGCTGGATGTCCGCCACTACGGGACGGACGTGACCGGGCGCGGCCTCAAGGGTGAGGTCCACTTCGGCTGGGTGCTGGAGGGCCGGGCCGTGCAGGACGTCTGGATCATGCCTCGCTACAATGACCGCACGGGGCAGATCGACCGGACTCTCGACATGTACGGGACCACGCTGCGCGTGTGGGACGCGGCGATCCAGGGCTGGCGCATCACCTGGATCAACCCGGTCACCGGGCAGCACGACGAGCAGGTCGGCCGCTGGAGCGGCAAGGACATCGTGCAGGTCGGCGCCCATGCCGACGGCACGCCGACGCGGTGGATGTTCACCGAGATCACCGCGGATTCGTTCCGGTGGATCGGCGAAGCTCTCAATCCCGACGGCAAGACGTGGCGGCTCGAAGGCGAGTTCCGGGCCCGGCGCGTCCGCTAGGACGGGCGGTGTCACCCACGGGAGGCATCCTCCCGGCACGCCGCCGCGTTACAGTCCGCCTCGCGTTTTTCGTCCCCGCAAATCCCTTGGATCGACGCGCTTGCACGCGCGCTTCGCGCTCCGTGAGCGCGCGCACATGGCACCTCGCTTGCTCAATCGAGACCCGTCGTCGGTCCAAGGGGGTGTCGCCATGTTCCGTACCTTCTCGCGTCCTGCCGTTGCCGCTGCGCTCTTCTCGCTGAGCCTGGCCTCCGCCACTCCGGCGGCGGCGATCAACCTCTTCTCCGTCCAGCAGGACGCGGAGGTCGGCCGTCAGGCCGCCCAGGACGCGGAACGGCAGCTTCCCATGCTGCGCGACGGCACGACCGAGGGCTACATCAACGCGATCGTGCAGCGCCTGGCTGCGGTCGCGCCCGGTCCGCGCTTCCCCTATCGCGCCCGCGTCGTGAACGCGGCCGAGATCAACGCCTTCGCCCTGCCCGGCGGATACGTGTACGTCAACCGCGGGCTGATCGAGGCCGTGCGCAACGAAGGCGAGCTGGCCGGCGTCCTGGCCCACGAAATGGCGCACGTGGCGCAGCGTCACGGCACCTCGCAGGCGACCAAGGCCTATGGTGCGCAGATGGGAGTGGGGCTGCTCGGCTCGCTGCTGGGCGGTCGCGACCATCGGCTCGGGGTCGGCGAGCAGGTCATCGGCAGCCTGGGCCTGAATGCGCTCTTCATGAAGTTCAGCCGCAACGCGGAGAGCGAGGCGGACCGGGTGGGCGCGCAGATGATGTCGCGCGCGGGCTACGACCCCATGGCCATGGCGAACTTCTTCGACCTGCTGGCGGCGCAGCAGCGGGGCAATCCGAGCGCGGTCTCGCAGTTCTTCAGCGATCACCCTTCGCCCCAGAACCGCTCGGCGAGGATCCGCGCCCTGGCCGCGCAGCTCGGCCGCGGACGCGGGGCCCAGGTCGGCGGCCTGCAGACGGTGCAGTCGCGGCTGGACCGGATGCCGGCGGCGTCGCGCCGGCAGGGGCTGGCCCGGACGACCTCGCGGCTGCGCCGGGGGTAGTTCGTCCCCCTTCACAAAACTTCATACGGCGGACAAACGCCGGAAAAGCGCGGATCCTACCTTCTCTCTCATGAGGCCGTGGGGGCACGGCCGAAGGGGAGGACGACATGGAGGAGAAGAGCGAAGGGACGGGAGCCGCGAAGCCCAATCGGCGGAGGGCCATCTTGTGGGCGTCGCTGCTCGGAGGCAGCGCGCTCATCACCCTGGTCGCCGCGCGGCCGATCACCGCCGCGATTCAGCAGAGCGCCGGCTTCCACCACTCCTGGGGGGGGCGCTGGGGCGCCCACGCGATGAGCCCGGAGGCGGCCAAGGAGCATCTCCAGATCGCCGGCAAGTGGCTGCTGCGGGACGTCGACGCCAGCCCCGAGCAGCAGGACCGCGTGAACGCGATCGTGGCCGGCGCCGTGGATGACCTCTTCCGGCTCAGGGAGCGTCACCAGCAGAACCGGGACGCGTTCCATCGGCAGCTCGGCGGCGCCACCATCGACCGGGCGGCCCTGGAGGAGATCCGCAAGTCCGAGATGGGAGTCGCGGACGAGGCCTCGAAGCGCCTCGTGCAGGCGCTGGCCGACGTCTCCGAGGTGCTCACGCCCGAGCAGCGCCAGGCCCTTGCGGAGCGCATCCACCGTCACCACGCCAACTGAGTCCGCCCCCTCCGGTAGCGGAGGCGCGGAGGTGCAGAGGGCGCTACCATCCGGGTCGATGTCCGACCGGATCCTGATGATCGAGGACGACGCGCACCTGGCGGCCATGGTGGCGGAGTACCTGGCCGCCAGCGGCTTCGAGGTGACCATCGCCCCCCGCGCCGAGCGGGGACTGGCCCTCCTCGAGAGCGGCTCCTTCCAGGCCGTCCTCCTCGACGTCATGCTGCCCGACCTCGACGGCTTCGAGGTCTGCCGCCGGATCCGCGCGCGCACCGACACCCCCGTGCTGATGCTGACCGCGCGCGGCGACGACACCGACCGCATCGTGGGCCTGGAGCTGGGCGCGGACGACTACCTGCCGAAGCCCTTCAACCCGCGCGAGCTGCTGGCCCGCTTGAAGGCCATCCTCCGGCGCCGCACCGCCGGCCCTGATCATCGCCCCCTGCTGCGCTTCGGACGGCTCGAGATCGACCGCGAGGCGCGCCAGGTCCGCCTGGACGGGCGCGAGCGCCCGCTCACGGGCCACCAGTTCGACCTCCTGGCCGCCCTGGCCGAGAGCGCGGGCCGCGTGCTCTCGCGCGAGGCGCTCATGGAGCGCGTGCGGGGCGATGCGCTCGAAGCCTTCGACCGCAGCATCGACGTCCATGTCTCGCGCATCCGTGCCGCCATCGAGGACGATCCGCGTCACCCGCGCCGCATCCTCACCGTGCGCGGCGCAGGCTACGTCTTCGCGCGGGCCCAGGACGACGACTGATGCGCCGGCTGTACCTCCAGGTCTACCTCGCGTTCCTGTCCATCCTGCTTTTCTTCGCGGTGCTGGTGGCCGCGGCCTGGCACCACGGCGCCCTGGCCGCCCAGGACCAGGACACACTGGACGGCGCGGCCGTGCTGATCGCGGAGCGGCTGCCGTCGGGAGTGCCGCCGGCGGACCAGCAACGCGCGCTGGGCGCGCTGGCCGCCACCCTGCGCCTCAACCTCTCGCTGTGGAGCGAGGACGGACAGCCGCTGGCGGCGGTGGGCGAGAGGCTTCCGTTTCCGCGCGCGCGCCTGCAAAGCGGCTGGATGCCCGCGCGCGGCGGCCCCGTCGGCATCCTCCGCCTCCCCGACGGCCGCTGGCTCGTGGCCCGGCAGAGGCAGCGGCGCCTCGGCCATGGCGGCATCTTCGTGATCCTGACCTTGCTCGCGGTCGCCGTGGCCGTCGGCGCCTTCCCGGTGGTCCGCCGTCTCACGCGGCGCCTCGAGCGCCTGCGCGTCGGGGTGGAGGGACTGGGCGCGGGCGACCTGCGCGCGCGGGTGCAGGTGGAAGGGCGAGACGAGGTCGCGGGCCTGGCCACGAGCTTCAACCGCGCCGCCGACCGCATCGAGGCCCTGGTCGGCGCGCAGCGGACGCTCCTGGCCAGCGCCTCCCACGAGCTGCGCTCGCCCCTCGCGCGGATCCGCGTGGCCCTGGAGCTGATGGGCGCCGAGCGCCCGGACCTGCGCGACCGCGTGGCCAGGGACATCGCCGAGCTCGACGAGCTCATCGGCGAGCTGCTCCTGGCCAGCCGCCTGCAGGCGGTGGAGCAGCTCGACCGCCGCGAGGAAGTCGATCTGCTCGGTCTCGTCGCGGAGGAGGCGGCGCGCCATGGCGCCGAGGTGAGCGGAGAGCCGGTGACGCTGAGAGTGGACGCACGGCTGCTGCGCCGGCTGGTCCGCAACCTGCTCGAGAACGCGGCCCGCCACGGCGCTCCTCCCGTCGAGGCCAGCGTCCACGCCTCCGGCACGCGCGTGCATCTGCGTGTCTGCGACCGCGGTCCGGGCGTGCCGGACGACGAGCGCGAGCGGATCTTCGCGCCCTTCTACCGGCCGTCTTCCCGCCCGGTCGCGGATGTCGGATCCGGGTTGGGGCTTTCCCTCGTGCGCGAGATCTCCCGCCGGCACGGCGGGGAGGTGCGCTGCCGGGGACGCGAGGGCGGCGGGACCTGCTTCGAGGTGGAGCTGCCGCGGGCCTGAGGCGGCCGTCCGCTCAGGCCAGATCGAAGACGAGGACCTCCGCGGAACCGTTGCCGGCCAGCGTCACCGCCTCCGCGCCCGTCAGCGCGGCCCCATCGCCCTCGGCCAGGCTCTGGCCGTTGACCTCGACCGTGCCCCGTGCCACGTGCACCCAGGCGCTGCGCCCCGGGCGCAGCGGCAACTCCCGTCGCTCGCCCTTTTCTATCAGGGCCAGCCAGAGACTGGCGTCCTGCGCGATCTGCAGGCTCTGGTCCCGGCCGTCCTCCGACGCAAGCAGCGCGAAGCCGTGGCGCGCCTGCTCACGATGCACGGGGCGCTGGCCATAGGTGGGGGCGAGACCCCGCCGGGCCGGCACGATCCAGATCTGCAGGAAGTGGAGGCCCTTCGTCTTCGACGGGTTGTACTCGCTGTGCATGACGCCGGTGCCCGCCCGCATCA
>QHVP01000384.1:0-1281 GCA_003222295.1 Acidobacteriota bacterium
ATTCGAACCTTTGAAGCCCGAGGGGCGTCAGATTTACAGTCTGATGCGTTTGGCCGCTTCGCTACCTCCCCACTAGCAGCCGCCGGTCTGCCGCCCCGAACACCCTCCGTGAGAAGCGCTTCCGGGATTGCCTTCGCGGTTGGAGCTGGCGGAGGGAATTGAACCCCCGACCCGCTGATTACAAATCAGCCGCTCTACCGCTGAGCTACGCCAGCGACAAACCCCGACTCTACCAAAGCCGCCGGGGCCTTGCAAGTCAGGTGCCTGTGGGAGGTTTGGCCCTCCGCCGGGGCGCGCCCTCGGGGGGCCTCAATGGCGCCTCCGGCGGCGGCGGCGGCGCTTGGAAACGGCTCCTTCCGGGCCTCCCGGAGGGCCGGGAGGCGCATCCGGCGACGACGGGCGCGGCGCCTCGGGCGCGTTCGGGCGCGGCGCCGGTGGTCCCTCGCGGTCGCCGTGATCGTGCTGCGGATGAGCGCTTCCACCCTCGTGCGTGCGGGACGGCTCCGCCGGCCCGTTGCCGCCGGGGCGCGGTCCCCCCCCGCGACGACGGCGACGGCGGCCCCGCGGTCCCGAGGCTCCGGCCGGTGGCACCCCCGCGTGGCGCGTGTCGCCGTGATCCTCGCGCACGTCGTTGCGTTCACCGCTCGGCGGTGGACCGCCCGGCCCGGGCGGACGCGATCCCTGATCGCGACGAGGACCACGCCCGCGCCCTTGTCCTTGTCCCGGTCGTCCGCGTCCGTGCTCGCGGCCGGCGCCGTGATCGCGGCGGGGACCGCTCACGGGCTTGAGCACGGTCGGTCCCGCGACTCGTCCGCCTCTTCTTCGTCGTCGTCCTCGGCGACGTACCGCGCGACGAGGCCCGGATCCGTCTCCCCGTCCTGCGCCCCCGGTCCCACGATCCCCGGGCCCGCCGCCGCGCGCACGGGGATGGGCCGCACGTGGCTGGGCACCGCGCCCCGCTGGCGCACGGCTTCGTACAGCGCGACGCCCGCGGCCACGGAGACGTTGAGGGAGCCCACGTGGCCGAACAGCGGGATCGACACCAGATGGTCGCAGTGCTCGCGCACGAGGCGCCGGATCCCGCGTCCCTCGCCCCCGAGCACGAGCGCGATGGGGCGGCGGTAATCGATCGCGTCCCAGCGCTCGGTGCCGCTGGCGTCGAAGCCGACGATCCACAGCCCGCGCTTCTTCAGCGCCTCGATGGCCTGCACGACGTTGCCGATGCTCGCCACTTTCACGTGCTCGAGGCCGCCCGCCGACGCCCGGTTCACCGTCTCCGAG
>QHVP01000384.1:1315-3309 GCA_003222295.1 Acidobacteriota bacterium
CTCGACGCCGTCGAGCACGACCACCAGCGCCGGCGTGCGCGCCTCCTCGAGCACCTTCTCGACCGTGGTCACCGGCTTGGCCGAGACCACGGCGATGAGGCCCTGGTGCGGGACCCCGGCCGCCATGCGGTCCAGCGTCTCGCGCGCCTCGAAGCGCAAGGGAATGCCGAGGTGTCCCGCGCGGCTGATCGCGTCGGAGATGCGCTTGTTGCGCAGGCCCTTGACCACGAGCAGGCGGTCGAAGTGCCGCGTGCCCGCGCCGAGCGCTTCCAGGACGGGGTTGATCCCGCAGATGAGGCTCATGGACTCCTGAATTTGACCTATCGGTCGCGGCGCTGCAACAGCACCACGGCCTGGGCGGCGATCCCCTCACCGCGCCCGATCGCGCCCAGCCCGTCCGTGCTCTTGGCCTTGACCGACACCGCCTCGACGGGCGCGGCCAGGGCCTGGGCGATCTGCGCGCGCATGGCGCCTATATGGGGGGCCAGCACCGGCGCCTGCGCGATCACGGTGGCGTCGAGGTTCCCGAGCTCGTAGCCGCGCTCGCCGGCCAGGCGCGCCACGCTCTCCAGCAGCCGGAGGCTGGGTGCGCCCTTCCACCGGGCATCGGTGCTCGGGAAATGCCCGCCCATGTCGCCGGCCCCCAGTGCCCCCAGGATCGCGTCGCAGACCGCGTGCACGAGGCAGTCCCCATCGGAGTGACCCTCCAGGCCCCGCGCATGCGCGATGCGGACGCCTCCGAGCATGAGAGGACGGCCGTCCACCAGCCGATGTGCGTCGAAGCCCGTGCCGATGCGCGTGGGCGTCACGACTTCTCCACCGCGCTGGCCAGGAGCAGCTCCGCCCAGCGCAGGTCGTGCGGCGTGGTGATCTTCAGGTTACGCGGCGATCCCACCACCGCCGCCACGCGGTGACCGAGGCGCTCGACGGCCATCGCTTCGTCGGTGAGGCTGACGCCGTCGCGCGCGGCCTGGGCGAGCGCCTCCTCGAGCAGGGCGCGGCGCACGCCCTGCGGCGTTTGCGCGGCCGCGAGCTCGGAGCGGTCGAGGGTCTCGCCCACCGTGCCGTCGCGCACGCGCTTGATGGTGTCGACCAGGGGCAGGACGGGGATGGCCGCCCCCGCCTCGATGGCCGCCCGGATGACGGAGGCGATGAGCGAGGGCTCGATCAGCGCGCGCGCGGCGTCATGGACGAGCACGATGCCGTCGAACCCCGCCGGAAGGGCATGGAGTCCCGCGCGCACCGAATCCTGGCGAGTGGCTCCTCCGGCGACGACCGCCGTCATCTTGCGCAGCGGTGCGAGCAGGTCGCGGGCGGCCCGCTGCTCGCCGGCGGGGACCACGGCCACGATCGCCTCCACGTCCGGCGCGGCCTCGAAGGCTTCCGCCGCCCGCAGCAGCAGGGGGCGGCCGGCCAGGGAGAGGAAAGCCTTGGGCCGGCCGGCGCCCATGCGCTCTCCGCGCCCGGCCGCGACGAGGACGGCGACGCTGCTGGAGGACACCGTCTGGCGAGGTTATCCGCGCTCGCCGCGGAGCGTCAATCGACCTCGGCCACGGAGACGCGCCGCACGCCGGGCAGCGCAACGGGGCCTCCCACCACCACGCCGAGCGCGGACGGCGCCAGAGGTTCCGCGGTCAGGAGCAGCTTCTGCGTCGACCGCCGCGCGTCGACGAGGTGATCGCGCAGCGCGTCGCGCGCATTGCCGGCCTGCACGAGGCCGCGCGAGAGCCGGCCCTCGACCTCCTCGTCGACCTGGCGCAGCGTCTCCTCCAGCCCCCGGATGCGGTCGGCGAGCTGGTCGGTATCGACCGCGCATCCGAAGCGCACGGTGAGGCGGTACAGCGTGAGGACGTACGGCAGGGCGAGGGAATACGGGACGACGAGCACGCCCGCGCGGTAGCCCTCGGCGTGGGCCTCCGGGGCCGCCTCGTAGACGGCGTCCGGCACGGCGAGGAGGCCCAGGCTCAACGTGCGCTCGGGATCCAGGTACTTGC
>QHVP01000390.1:0-2312 GCA_003222295.1 Acidobacteriota bacterium
CTACTCGCTCAGCGCGGCGATCTCCGGGTTCAAGACGCGGGCCTTCAAGGGCATCAAGGTCAACGCCAACGACACCCGCGGCCTCGACGTCGCCCTGGAGGTCGGCCAGCAGAGCGAGACGGTCACCGTCACCGCGGAGCGCGCGATCATCCGCACGGAGACCGGCGCGCGCGAAGGCACCATCACCTCCGAGCAGATCGACAACCTCTCCATCATCAGCCGCAGCCCGATGGAGCTGCTGCGGATCCTGCCCGGCGTGGTGGCCCCGGACCAGAGCACGCTCGAGAGCGTGAGCAATGGCGGCGGGGCCAACCAGACCAACGCCTATACCGTGAACGGCGTGCGCGGCAGCAACAACGTGATCACGCTGGACGGGTCGCGGATGATCGACATCGGGTCGAACAGCGGGCTGATCATCGCCCCCAACACCGACTTCGTGTCCGAGGTGAAGATCCAGTCGAGCAACTACGCGGCGGAGTTCGGGTCCGGGGGCGTGCAGGTCAGCGCCATCACGAAGGGCGGAGGCTCCGAGTTCCACGGGACCATCTACCTACAAGCTGGCCGCGAACGACCGCTCGAACTCCATCGCCGGGGTGAAGAAGCCCCAGAGCAAGTACCAGTACCCGGGCGTCAACCTGAGCGGGCCGATCCTCATCCCCGGCACCGGCTTCAACAAGAACCGCGACAAGGCCTTCTTCTTCCTCGGCGTCGAGCTGTGGCGGCAGAAGGTGGACACGGGCTCCTCGTTCGCGGTGGTGCCCACGCTCCGGCAGCGGCAGGGCTTCTTCGACGACTACCAGGGCGGACAGAACCTCAACCAGCCCACGACCGTCAACATCCCGAGCGGGTTCCCCGGCGCGGGTAGCCCCGCCCCCGGCAACAACCTCAGCCCCTACATCGATCCCATGGGGCGGAAGCTCATGGGCCTCTATCCGGCGCCGAACTACGTCGATCCCAAGAACCGCTACAACTACGTCTTCAATGCCCTGCAGCCGCAGAACACGACGCAGCTCACACTGCGCCTCGACTACAACTTCTCCGATTCCACGCGCGCCTACGTGCGGATGGCCCAGGACAAGGGCCAGGTCGACCAGCGGCGCGGCCTGTGGTGGAACTCGTCCGACTACGACCTGCCCACCAGCATCAACAACACCCAGCTCGGCCGGTCGGCCTCCCTCAACGTGACGAGCGTGCTGTCCCCGACCATCACCAACGAGGTGCTCTTCACCTTCAGCAAGCTCAAGCTCGACAACATCCACGCCGACGAGAGCGCGATCTCCCTCGCCGGCCTGGGCCTCGGCGGCTACCACGGCTTCTTCGGCGAGCAGTCGCCCTTCGTCCCCATGGAGATCTATTCCTGGGGACAGGGGCTCGGGAACCTGTGGGACCCCTCCGACCAGCACAACATCTTCGCCTACAACTCCAGCCTGATGTTCAGCGACACCTTCACGAAGGTGCTCAACACGCACGCGATCAAGATCGGGACGTCGCTCGAGCGCGCGAACAAGTTCCAGAACTTCCAGAACGACGCCACCACCGCCATCACCCTGGGGTCGGGGTGGATCCCGGGCTCGACGGGAAACGATTTCGGCGACCTGCTGGTGGGACGGCCGGCACAGGTCAACTCCGGCACCGCGCTCAACCCGGGGAACTTCCGGGCCTGGAACCTCGACGGCTTCGTCCAGGATTCCTGGAAGATCAAGAAGAACTTCACGCTCGAGTACGGCGTGCGCTTCAGCAAGTGGACGAACAACGAGGAGACGAGCGGCCTGGGCGCGGTCTTCCTCCCCGACACCTACGTCCGCAATGGCGCCACGTTCCTGGATGCCCAGAAGACGCAGGTCAACGGCGTGGCCTACGCGAGCAAGGGTCAAGTCCCCAAATCGCTGGTCGCCAGCCGCAGCATCTTCTGGATGCCCCGCGTCAACTTCGCCTGGGACATCCAGGGCAACGGCTCGACCGTGTTCCGCGGCGGAGCGGGCCTCTTCTACAACCGTCCGATGGGCAACGCCGAGTACGACGTCATCCGCATACCGCCCAACGGCTACAACACGAGCATCAACGCCTATGACGGAGCGGGGCTCGGGCCCAACGGCTTCACCTACGCCACGGTGCCGCTCGTGAACCCGCTGAACCAGATCGGCAAGGTCGGCGTCGACTCCGTCAACCCGGATTCGATCAACTACCCGCGGACGGTCACCACGAGCCTCTCCGTCGCCAAGCGGATCCCGTTCCAGCAGGTCTTCGAGGTGGGTTACGTGGGCACGTTCGGACGGCACCTCCTGAACCGGCGCCAGTTCAACATCATTCCG
>QHVP01000390.1:2504-3736 GCA_003222295.1 Acidobacteriota bacterium
CCCCTTCGACCCGCGCCACCGCTCGTACGGCGTGCTCGCCTACGACCGCACGCACATCCTGAACGTCTCCTACAACTACCAGTTCCCGGACCTGATCAGCAAAGGCGGCGTCCTGGGCAGCCTCGTCAACGGCTGGCAGGTCTCCGGGATCACCAGTTGGGCCAGCGGCGTGCCCATCTCGGTCGGGTTCCAGGGCGACACCACGTCCCCGGGCGTGCAGCAGGCCTTCTGGGGCACGCCGGACCACGTGGGCTACCGCGTCCAGAACGCGGTGGCCACGGGCAGCTCCATCACGCCCGTGTTCACCTGCAACCCGGTCCTCGGCGGAAAGAACAAGGTCGGCAACAAGATCCTCGACGTCAACTGCATGGGGATCCCCGCCTTCGGACAGTCGGGCCCGTTCACGTCGCCGCAATACATCCGCATGCCCAGCCGCTCGAACTGGGACCTCACCCTCTTCAAGAACTTCAAGCTCGGGGAGGGCAACCGGAAGATCCAGTTCCGCTTCGGGGCGTTCAACATCTTCAACCAGGCGGTCCCGGGTACGCTCGGCCAGGACATCGACCTGAGGCTGGACACGCAGTGCAACGTGCGCGTGAATGGCGTTCCCAACGGCATCGGCGGGACGGTCGACAACATCTGCGATCCGACCAAGGGCTTCTCGTTCACCTCGCAGACGCTCGAGAACTTCGGCAAGATCGTCCTGCAGCGCGGCCACCGCGTGGTCGAGCTGGCCCTGAAGCTGTACTTCTAAGGGCAGGCGGTGGCAACTCCGGGGGAGGGCTTCGGCCCTCCCCTTCGTCCCTGCTCGCCGGCCCACAGCCGGAGGGGAATATAATCGAGCGGTTCGGCCCGGCGCGCCGGCGGCCATGGTTTCCCTTCGCCCTCTTGCGGCGTCCCTGATGTTCCTGGCTCCGTCCGTGGTGGCGGCGAGGGCGGAGGCGCCTCCCGCGGCCCCGAAGTCGTCGCCCGCCCGGCCCGCCTCTCCGTCGTTCGACCAGCTCGCGGTGAGGGCGGCCCAGGCGCGGGATGCCGGCCATTCCGAGGACGCGATTCGTTACTTCCGGCAGGCCCTGGCCCTCAGGCCGGCCTGGACGGAAGGGTCGTGGTCGCTGGGGACGGTCCTCTACGACCTCGGCCGCTACGAGGAGGCTCGCGACTGCTTCCGCCGCGTCGTGGCAACCCAGCCGGCCAACGGCCTTGTGCTCGCGCTACAGGGCCTGTGCGAGTTC
>QHVP01000386.1:0-825 GCA_003222295.1 Acidobacteriota bacterium
GTGTCCACGCGCGCGCCCGCCTTGATGCCCTCGACGTCGAGGTGCGAGAGACGGCCGTACTCGGGGAACGACGCGATGCGGAAGTACACGCTGCCCTCGGCGGTGTAGGTGTGGCCCCGCTCCCCCAGCCGCGCCACGAGCTCGATCATCTCCGGGATGTGTGCGGTGGCCCGGGGCACCACTTCCGGCCGCTCCATCCCGAGCGTGGCCATGTCCTCCTCGAACGAGCGGATGTGGCCGGCGGTGAAGGTCTCGAGGTCGCTCCCCGCCTTCGCCGCGAGCTGGATGATCCGGTCGTCCACGTCGGTGAGGTTCATGACCTCCTTCACGTGCCACCCCTTGTAGCGCAGGGTGCGGCGCAGGAGGTCCGTGGCCAGGAAGGAGCGGAAGTTGCCGATGTGGGCGCGCCCGTAGACGGTCGGGCCGCAGACGTACATGCGCACCTCGGGCGGGCTCAGGGGCGCGAACGGCTCGACTCGTCCGGTCAGCGTGTTGTGGAGGCTCAGGGCCATCAGACCGCCTTGAGCACCATGAGGGTCAAGTCGTCGGAGCAGCCGGCGGAGCCGGTCCATTCGCGCACGCGGTCGGAGACGCGCCCGACCACCACCTCCGCGCGTTCCGCGCACGCGGTCTCGATCAGGGCGCGCAGCCGGTCCTCGCCGAACTCCTCGTCGTCCGGCGAGAGCGCCTCCGTGGCGCCGTCTGTGACCATGGCCACCATTTCTCCGGGAGCGAGCTGCACCTCGCCCATGTCGTAGCGCGCGCTCTCGAGGAGGCCCAGCACCGGCCCCCCGATCCCCAGCCTCTCGCGCCTCTCGCCCCCGT
>QHVP01000386.1:854-1833 GCA_003222295.1 Acidobacteriota bacterium
GGCGGCGCGCAGGGTCGAGCTCCGCGTAGAACAGCGTGACGTACTTGTTCTCCTGCGTGCTCTCGAACAGGAACCGGTTGAGCCGCACCATGAGCTGGTCCGGTCGCGCGCTCCCGGCCAGGGCGCGCAGCGACGCGTGCACGGAGGCCATGAGGATGCTGGCGGGCGCGCCCTTGCCGGACACGTCCGCGATGGCCAGGGCCCACCGGTCGTCGCCGAGGGGAATGAAGTCGTAGTGGTCGCCCCCGACCTCGTAGCAGGCCAGGCTCTCCGCCGCCACTTCGAAGCCGGCGATGACCGGGCGGTCGCGCGGGAAGAGGGAGCGCTGGATCTCGCGCGCGATCTGCATCTCGCGGTCGCGCCTCTGCTTCTGCAGGTCGACGCGATGGAGGCGGACCGCCTCCAGCGCGGCTCCCGCCTGACGGGCGAGGGTGAGGGCGAAGTCGCGGTCCTCGTCGGTGAACGCGCCGCCGCCCACCCGCTCACCGACGGCGATGAACCCGTCCGTGCGCGCGCCCACCGTCACCGGCACGACCAGGACCAGGCGCGCGCGCTGGAGCCGCTCCTTGATCGCGCGCGTGAGCGCATCGAGCACGGGACGGGCGCCGGCTTCGGGCACGAACGCGTCATCCGTCTCGCTGCGCAGCCCGCGCTCGTGCGCGATGGCCAGCCCGCCGCCGCCCACCCCCAGGTAGAGCGCGCAGCGTGAGACGAGGAGATGGCCCATCAGGGTCGTGGTCACGAGGTTCTTGATGCCCTCTTCGTCGAAGCTCGAAGTGAGCTCGCCGCTGAAGTCGAAGAGGGTGTGGAGCTGGTAGACCTTCACGGACAGCCGCTGGTTGAGCGTCTTGAGCTCGTGGTAGATCAGGCCGTTCTCGATCGGGGTGGCCGCGCAGGCGGCCACGCTGTGCAGGAACGAGGTCTCCTCCCGTCCGAAGGTGCGTCCGTCCGCGCGCGGGCCCAGGCCGAGCACGGCGAT
>QHVP01000386.1:1994-14962 GCA_003222295.1 Acidobacteriota bacterium
CCGGGGGCAGCCCGCGCGAGGCGCGCACGTCGTAGGCGCCGTCCGCCCCCCGCACGAGGAGGCATCCGCGTCCGGCCTGCAGCTCGCCCATCACGATGAGGAGGGCGGCATCGAGGATCTCCTCGCGGCTCATGGCCGAGTTCAGGGTCGTGGTGAGGTCGAGGAGCGAGATGAGCTCCGACATGCGCTTGAGGAGCGGGCTGGCCTCTCCCGCTCGCCGGAAATCGTCGAGCGCGCGCTGATACTGGAATACGACCGGGACTTCCATCAGCGGCCGGGAGGCTCCTCGCCGAGGGGCGTCTTGTGCTTGACGAGGGCGCACACGTTGCGGCGCGCGGAGCGCCGGAAGGTCACGGAGTCCATGATCTTCTCCATGAGGTGCATGCCCAGGCCGCCCGTGCGGCGCTCGGTGACGAACTTGTCGAGATCGACCTGGGGCACGGCGCGGGGATCCATCATCTGGCCGGTGTCCACCAGCTCGACGCGGAAGTCCGGCCCGCGGTCCTCGAAGCGCAGCTCCACCTCGCGGTCGGTCGCGCCCTTGTAGGCGTGCTCGAGTACGTTGGTGGCGGCCTCGTCCACCGCCAGCGAAAGGCGCTCCGCCACCGGCTCGGCAAAGCCGCCGACCTCGGCCATCTTCTTCGTCACCTCGCGGACGAGGCCGAGGTAGGCGGTCTCGCTCGGCAGGGACAGGATGAGGGAGGGCTTGTTCCGGCCGCGCGGCACGCGCGCCGCCGGGCTCGGCGCCGGCGGCGGCCGTCGAGATTCTTCGCGCCCGCTCACGCGATCAGGCGCCCGCACCATGCGCGGGGCCGAAGCTGGCGATGGCCTCCGCCTCGGAGGCATAGGTGCGATACAGGTGGTTGAAGCCGAGAATGTCGAAGATGTTCTGGACGGTCTCGTTGAGGCTGGCCAGCCGCAGGTCGCCCCCGTTGCTGCGGATCTCCTCGATGGCACCCATCATGGCCCCGAGGCCCGCGCTCGCGATGTAGCTGAGACCCGCGCAGTTGACCACGATCTTGAACTGCTTCAACGAGATAGCCTTCTGCAGTGCCCCCTCGAAGAGGCGCACCGTGTGGGCGTTGATGAACCCCTTGGGATAGAGGAGGACGACGTCTCCGACGTCGCGGCTCTCGACCGTCAGCTCGCTCATCCGATGGGCCGACTATATCGCATCCGGGATTCCGGCCGCCCCGAGCGCGGCACGGCCGCGTGCGATGTCCTGCCGGATCTGGGCGACGAGGGCCTCGGCGCCGGGGAAGGTCTGCTCGGGCCGCAGCCGGGCCTGGAACGCGAGCCGCACCGGCTGATCGAGGAAGTCCTGATCCAGGTCCAGGACATGCGCCTCCACCGTGATCTCGTTCCCGCCGAACGTCGGCCGGCGCCCGACGTTGGTGACGGCGGGCCAGGTCGGACGGTCCGGACCGCCCACCCGGATCCAGCAGGCATAGACCCCGTTGCCGGGCAGCATCTCGTTGATGGGCGCGATGTTGGCGGTGGGAATGCCAATGGTGCGCCCCCTCCCCACTCCGCGCACGACCCGGCCGTCGATGCAGAACGGCCGGCCCATCATCTCCGCCCCTCCCTCGACGTCGCCGCGGGCCAGGGCCTCGCGGACACGGCTCGAGCTGATGGGGGCGCCTTGATGGAAGACGGGGCGCATGCCGTGGACGCCGAAGCCGAGGCTGCGTCCCAGACGACGGAGGAGGGCGACGTCGCCCGCTCTCCCGCGGCCGAACCGGAAGCCGGCTCCGACCACGACCGTCGTCGCCTAGAGCGCGTCGTGGAGGACGCGCCGCGCGAACTCCGGAGCGGGCTGCGCGGCCAGGAGCGGCGTGAAGGGCAGCACGGCCACGCGGTCCACGCCCAGGCGCGCGAGCCGCTCCGCCTTCTGCTCGAGGGTCATCAAGGTGGCGGGCGCGCGATCGGGGGCGAGAACGCGTGAGGGGTGGGGATCGAAAGTCAGCACGACGGCGGTGCCTCCGCTGGCCCGCGCGTCGGCCACCGCCTGCGCGACCAGCGCCTGGTGGCCGCGATGGACGCCGTCGAAGTTGCCGACGGTGACGGCCGGGCGCGGCCAGGAGCGCGCCTCCAGCGTCTCGAGGCGGACGAGATCCAAGCTACGGCTGCTTCGGAGGCAACGCCCTCTCGATCACGGCCCCCACCCTCTTGCCGGCGTCGTCGACGCCGCTCAGGAGGTATCCGTCTGAAGTGAGGGCATAGTGATAGGGACGCTCCCAGGGATCGCGGAGGTAGCTGCGATCGACGAGGCTCTGGTTGACCACCTCTTCGAGGGTGCGCGGCTCCCTGCCTTTCATGTAGTCGGACGCGAGGACGGCGCGGTCGAGGCGCTCGAGGCGCGTCCGGCTCACCGCCTGCAGCAGGAGGGCCTCCGTGCTCTTCAGGAGCGGCGGCTGGCCCGACACCGCGAAAGGAGTGCTGCGCGTCGCGTACACGCCGACCACCGCCAGGAGGATGGCTGCCACGGCGAGGAGATAGCCGGGCGTCGCGGAGGCGACGGTCTCGTCCGGGACCGCGGCCGCCTGCTTGGCCGCCCCCCGACCCACGGTGGTTCTGGGTGCCGTCCACCTTGCGGAAGATCCGCTCTTCCTCGGGGGTGAGGCGGATCTTGTTCGAGGAGCTGGCCGCGGAGCGCTTTCGCTCGCTGCCCTCTTCCTCCGCCCCTCCGCCCACCTCGATCGAGTTCGGATCCACGGCGGGCTTGAAGACGATGTCCATCGACGGGATCTTCTTCTCGATGATCGGCCACTCGTCGACCATCCTGATCCCTTCCATCAGGATGAAGTCCGCGCTCATCGGGTTGAAGTTCTCGCGGTCGTAGTCCACGGTCTCGCTGGGGGCGAAGTGATATTCGCCATCGCGCCAGCGGAAGACCTTGAAGACGATTTGCGAGACCTGGACGGTGATGGCGTCCTTGAGGTCCTTCGGCGTGATGTAGCTTTGCGTGATGAGCACGTGGCCCAGGCGCTGCAAGGTCTGCTTCTGCGTGGCCAGCGCCTCTTCCAGCCGCTCCTTGCTCAGCTTGCCCTGCTTGACGAGCACGTTGCCCAGGCGATCCTCGAGGCGCTTGGACGCGGAGTCGGCGTTGACCACCATGCCGTTCTCGAAGAAGACGGTCACCTGATCCTGGTCGTGCTTGAGCGTGAGCAGGCCCGTCTTCCGCTGCAGCCCGATGAGCTGGAAGATGTCGGGAAGTCCGAAGTCCTTGATCGTGCCTTCGAGTGCCATCGCTTCCCCTAGGAGGCCCGGCGCCGGGCGGCCGCGGGAGCGGCCGTGCGGCGGATGGGCAGCATGACGTCCTCGAACTCGGGCTTGCTGCGATTGGCCAGCACGTAGACGACCAGGAGGACGAGCGCCCCCACGCCGAGGCCCCACGGCTTGGACAGATCGCCCGAGGCCTCCGTCAGGGGCAGCAGGCGGCCGGTGAGGAGGCCGGCGGCCAGCACCGCCGCCCACACGAACACCAGGAAGATCCCCATCCCCGCCCGGTGCGCGTAGAGGTGACCGGCGCCGGGCACGAGCAGGGAGAGCGCGCGGAACACCCGGTCGCGCCGCCCCTCCTCCTTCTGCACTTCGAGGAGCTTGCGGTTGCGCGCGGGTCCCGACACCCCGTCGCGCACCACGAACAGGTGATGGCACTGAGAGCAGAGGCCGCCCGCGACCTGTCCGAGATGACAGCGGCGGCAGAAGGGCGTGCCGCACTTCAGGCAGCGCATCGTGAAGGCCTTGCCTCCGCGCCATCTCCGCAGGATCGCAATCGCGAGGAGGGCGACGAGCGGGAACACAGTCAGCCGGTTGGCCAGGGTCGGCAGGAGCGACGGCAGGTCGGCGGCCGGCGCCCCCTTGCCCGCGCGGTTCTTCTGGACGACGCCCTGGGCCGCGCCCACGAACTTCGCCCAGACCTCGTCCGGGGTGAGGCCGAGGTCCACGACGGCGTAGTCGCCCTTGTCGTACTTCCACAGGCTGTCGTAGGTGTGCACGAGTGAGCTGTCGAGGCGGTCGGCCTGGGTCTTCGCCTCCTGGGCGGGCTGATACTCGAAGCGCTGGAGGTGGGCCAGGGAGAGGTTGTAGTAGAAGGTGGCGGCCAGCGGAGCTGGCGGTCCGGACTCGATCCCCTGCTTGTAGCGCGCGATCGCCGCCGGAAACTCGCCCCCGGCGAACTCCAGGTTGGCGAGGTTGTTCAGAGCGATCGGATCCTTCGGGTCCGAGCGCAGCGCCTCGCGATAGAGGGCGGCCCCGTCCTCGTAGCGTCCCGCCTTCTTGTACTGGACGCCGAGCAGGTAGATGAAGTCCCGGTCGTCCCCATTCGCGCGCTGCGCCTCTTCGAGCTGCGCGACCGCGCGCGTGTCCGGACCGCCCTCCAGGGCAATCAGGCTGGCCCAGAAAAGGGGATTCTGCTGGGCCCGGAGGCGCGACTCCATGGTCTTGACCAGGGGAGCGGAGACCACGCAGAGGAGGATGAGGGCGAGGGCCACGATCCTCTCCGCCCAGCCCATGTAGATGAACAGCATGGCCAGCCACCACAGGGGCAGCCAGGCCCAGCCCTGGAAGAGCATCGCCGGGAGCAGCAGGATGATGGCGGCGAGGCCGAGGGCAAGGGATCGCCGGCCCGGTCCGAACGATTCCTCGAAGTCGTGCTTCAGGAGCGAGCCGTCCCGGATCACCATCGTCAGGCCGAACACGATCGTGGTCGCGAGCAGCGCGAGCAGCATGACGGGCACGAGGAGGGCGAAGAGATAATGCCCGCCACGCGCGGTGCGGAGCCGCGCCATCGTCCCGGCCAGCGTGTCCTTCACGGCGGGCACGAGGCCGAGAGGCCCCTTCTTCCCGTCGTGCTGCGCGAGCCCGAAGTAGGCGTCCGGGAGATGCGGATCGAGCGCGACGGCGTCGCGGAAGGCCGCCTCCGCGCGCGCCGTATCCCCGGAGCGCAGGGCGGCCACACCGTCCCCGACCCGGGCCAGGGCCATCGTCTCGAGGCTGTGGATGTTCCGCTCGATGCGCAGACGGCGGATCTCGCGCATCGCCCCCTGCGCCGCTTCGGCGTCGCCCTTGCTCTCCGCCTTCTTGTAGGCCGCCCACAGCGCGTCGAAGCTCGAAGCGGCGGCGGGCGCCTGTCTCGCCCGGACGTCGATCACCTTGTCGCCCGGCGGCGCGAAGAGGAGGAGGGGAAGGAGGGCCGCGGCGAGAACGGTCACCGGCCGCCCGCCTTGGTGGCCTGCACGTAGGCCATCCGCAGCTCGTAGAGGAGGCCGTCGATGAGCTGGTCCTCCGGCGGCGTCCGTCGGCCCTCCGTCTTTTCCTTGAGCACGCCGAGCAGCTCGATCAACGAGCGCGCGCCCTCGAGGTCGGGCGCCTCGCCCTCCGGCCCGCCCATGAGCAGCATGCTCGCCTGCGCGCCGAGGGAGATGAGCAGCCCGAGGAGGTCGCTCGGAAAACGGTGCGCGCGTTCGTCGTCATGCGCACCGGTTCCGGGCGCCGGCGCCTCCGGCGAGGCGGCGGCGGCGGGGGCGGTGCTGGCTTCGGCCGCGGGCCGAGGGGCAGCCGGCGGCTCGTCAGCATCCGATTTCCGGACTTCCCCTTCCGGCGTGAAATGCCGGCGATCGCTGACGCTGAAGGGTTTCTCGTCTTCGCTCATTCCCAGGAGACAGGCCCGCTCGCCTCTCGTGCGCTCCCCCCGGGCGGCCCTTGCGCAGCGAGAAAGGGGGCCTGCTCCGGATCGCCGGCAGGAGCCGGATGTTACCACAGTTCAACGGATACGAGCCGCCCAACCGTCGGCGTTCGTCGCCATCCAGACGCGCCTTCCGTCCGTCGAGAGGGTCACCGCCCCGTCACGATCGGTCCGCAGAAGGACGACGCCCGCGGCCTGATAGCGGGCCACGATCTCCGGGTGAGGATGGCCAAACCGGCTGTGGTCGCCGACGGAGACGATGGCGACCCGGGCCGCCGTCCGGGCCAGCAGCGCGGGCGTGCTGCTCGAACGGCTCCCGTGATGCGGGACCTTCAACGCAAACGCGCGCGGGGCGTCGAGGGCGGCCTCTCCCGCCGCTTCCACGTCGCCGGTGAGGAGGAGGACGATCTCCCCGTAGCTTAGGGCCAGGACGACGGAGTCGTCGTTGCGGGTGCGCCAGGGCGCGCGCGGCGGTGGCGAAGGGCCAAGCACCCCCACGTGGACGCCGTCCCAGTCCGCTTCGACCCCGCGCGCGACCGCGCGGCGAGGGACGCGCGCCTTCTCGATGGCCGCCGCGAGCTCGTCGTACGCGCGGTCGTGCGTCGGCGCGATCCCTTCCCACACCTCGCGCACGTCGAACGCGCGCAGGAGGAACGGCACGCCGCCGACGTGGTCGGGATGGGCGTGCGTCAGCACGAGCCCGCGGAGGACGGGAGCGCCGTCGCGCCAGAGATAGGGACCGAGCACCGCCTCCCCCACGTCGAAGCGCGCGTCGAACGAACCGCCGGTATCGACCATCCAGGTGCGGCCCCGGGGCGAGCGAATCACGATCGCATCGCCTTGCCCGACGTCGAGAAACGTCACCTGAAGCCGGCCGTCCAGCGTCCGGGGTCCCCAGCCGCCGACGAGGCACAGCGCGCCCGCGGCCCAGAGGACGAGCCCGCGCCGCTTTCCGCGGGCGAAGGCGGCCAGCCCCGCCATCGACACCAGCGCGGGACCGAGCGAGGGCGTGGCCACGCGGACGTCGAGCCAGGGCGCGAGGCGCACCACCTCGCCCGACAGCAGGAGGGCCCGCGCGCACAGCCAGGCCACTCCGGCCACGGCGGGCACGGCCAGGGGCGCCACCGCGGAGGCGAGCAGGATCGCGAACCCGGCCAGCAGCACCGCGCCGCTCAGCGGCACCGCGACGAGATTCAGGAGAAGGGCGGCGGGGGCGAGGCGATGGAAGTGCAAGGCCAGCAGCGGGCCGAGCGCCGCCTGCGCGCCCAGCGACGAGGCGAGCGCCATCTCCGCCCCCCACGGAAGCGCGGGAACGATTCGCATCAGCGGCGGCGTGAGGAGGACGAGGCCCAGCGTGGCCGCGAAGGAGAGCTGGAACCCGACGTCCCCGATCGAGGAGGGGCGATGGGCGAGGAGGAGGAGAGCGGCGAGTCCCAGGAGGTTCGCCGCATCGCCGTCGAGGTCGAGCGTGCGGCCGCCGAGCACGACCACGGCCATGACCGTGGCCCGCAGGACCGGCACGTCGCCGCCCACGAACGCGCAATAGAACGCGAGGGCGGCGGACAAGAGCAACGCGCGCGTGAGCGGCGACGTACCCAGCCACCGCAGGAGCCAGCCCAGGAGGGCGGCGACCATGGCCACCTGGGCGCCGGAGAGCGCGAGCACGTGGTAGGTGCCGGCCATGCGGAAGGTCTCGGACGTCTCCGGATCCAAGGCCGTGCGCTCGCCGAGGGCCATCGCGCGCACGAGGGCCTGCTCGCGGCCGGCCGGAAGGGCGGCGGCGAGGCGCGCGCGCGACCAACGGCGCGCCCGCGCGGCGCGGTCGCTGAGCCATCCCGCCGCACGCTCTCCCGTGTCCCGCACGAGGCGAGGGCTCTTGCACCACCCCACGGCATGGATGCCATCCTGCCGCGCCTGCGCGGCGGCGTCGAAGGCGCCGGGATCGCTCAGGCCGCGCGGGACGTGCAGCTCGGCCCACAAGGAGACGCGATCGCCTTCGATGAGCTCGGGTCGCCCGGCCAGGCCGCCGACGTCGATGCGCGCCCGGCCGGCCATCGGCTGCCCCGACACGTCCTCCACGTCGAGGACGAGGACCCATGTGCCGCTCGCGTCGCGTGCGTCGGCGTGGCAAACGCCGCGCAGCTCCACCGGTCCCGCGTCGGGCCGGCCGAGGATCCACACCCGCAGGGGCGCGGCATCGTACTGGCGACCTTCTATACCTGCGGCCGCGGCGCCGACGGCGAGGGCCGCGGCGAGCACACCCGCGCGGCGGAGGCCGCGGCCGGCGGCCGGAGCGAAGCCCGCCGTGACGGCGATGAGCGCCGTCGCCGACAGCGCCATCAGCCCAACGGCCGCGCGCAGAGGAAGACCTCCGCCCACGGCGGTGCCGACGGCGAACGCGCACGCCACCGCGACGAGCGGGCGTGACATGGCCGCGGGAGCAGACGGGGGGACGGCGAGGCCGCGATGAGACTACGTGCGAGGGAGGCCGGAGGCGGACCGCTTCCGGCCGGTTCTCGAAACTGTCATAGCCACACATCCCGCTGGTGGCCACTTGAGGTAGCCACACATCCCGCTGGTGGCCACTTGAGGTAGCCAAACACCCCGCTGGTGGCCGCTTGCGGCAAGCCGGTCAGCGCCGCGCCAGATGGACGACCGCCTCCAGATGGAAGGTGTCGGGAAACAGGTCGAAAGCGGCGATCGAGTCCGGTAGGTAGCCCTCGGCCGCGAAGAACTTGAGGTCGCGCCCGAGGGTGGGCGGGTCACAGGAGACATAGATGATGGAGGCGGGGCGGCGGGCGGCCACGAGGCGCACGATCTCGGCGCCGGCTCCGGTGCGCGGCGGATCGAGCACGATCCGCTCGTCCGCCCGTGGCGCCCACGCGGCCATCTCCCGCACGTTCCCATGATGGACGCGCACCTGGGAGAGGCCGGCCGCCTCCGCGTTCGCGCGCGCGTCCTCCACGGCGGTCGGGCTCAGCTCGAGGCCCCGCACCTCTTCCGCGCGGCGGCCCAGGGGCAGGGCGAAGAGGCCAACGCCCGCGTAGAGGTCCAGCACGCTGCCGCCCGCGGGCGTGCGGTCGAGCACTTCCTGCACCAGCGCCTCCACGAGGAACCGGTTGGCCTGGAAGAACGACTGCACGTGCGCGCGCAGGTGGATGCCGTGCACGGTCGCGCCGACGTGAGCGTCTCCGCGCAGGAGCAGGAAGCGCCGCCGTTTCCCCTCTCCCGCCACCACGCCCAGCCCGGTCAGACCGGGCACGTCATCGGCGAGGGACGCCGCGCCCGCGGCCTGTTTCGGGTCGAGCTGCGTCTCCAGCGACGCCACCAGCTGGCGGCCGTCGAACGATTCGGCCAGCTCGATGTCGCGCACGGCGCGTCCGATCCCCGGCCGCGCGGCCAGGGCGTCCCGCAGCCCGCGCGCCGCCGCCATCATCGGAGCCGAGAGCTGGAGACAGCGCTCGATGTCGACGACCTGGTGGCTGCCTTCACGGTGGAACCCGAGGCGGACACCCGCGCGCGCCTGCTCGACATGAAGGGTGGCCCGCGTCCGCCAGCCTTCGGGCGGCGAAGGGCGCACGGGAATCGCGTGGTCCCACGCCGTGCCCGCACGCCGCAAGGCGTCGAGCAGCACGGACTCCTTCAGGGCGGCCTGCGCGCGCGGATCCAGGTGCTGATACGCGCACCCGCCGCACTCCGCGAAATGGGGACAGCGCGCTTCCGTGCGTCCGCTCGCGGGCGCGAGGACCTCCTCGATCTCCGCCTTGACGTACCCCGGGGTCACGGAGGCGACGCGCACGCGCAGCCGATCGCCGGGCAGGCCGCGCGGCACGAACACGACCTGGCCATGATGGCGGGCCAGGCCCTGGCCGCGATACACCGCGCGCTCGACCGTCACTTCGATGCGCTCGCCCGCGCGCAGGGGCGGCCCCGGGGGCGCGGCGCTCACAGGTGGAAGAGGCTGAGCCGGGGGATGCCGTGGCGGGCGAGGAGCCGGCGCGCCCAGGCCTCGTCGCGGATCTGGTCCAGCACGCGCTCCGGCATGCGACCGCGGTACGGGGCGAGGTCGGCTTCGATCTCGCGAAGGGTCGCGTCCAGCGTCGCGGGCTCGGCGTCCGCACGCAGCGCCTCCAGCAGGGCCCTCTCGGTGGCACCCAGCCGTCGCGTCAGCTGTTCGAGCCGCGGCGGGCCGCCCGCCGCCGGTACCGTCCAGGCGCGCAGCTCCGTGGCCGCGGATCGGGCGGCGGCGCCGCCGCGGCCGCCCAGCCCGGTGGCGGCCTCCAGCGCGTCCGCGAACGAGGTCAAGGCGGCGGACACGCTCGTCTCCGCCTCGTCGTCGAACGACAGGGCGCGCTGCCAGCGCTCCCGCGCCGCGTCCACCTCGGCCGCGCAGTAGGCGAGGCTGCCGACCTTGCGCTTGCGGCCCCACGAATGGGCGTGCCCAGAGAGCGCGTCGGCGATCCCCCGCAGAGCGATGCGCAGGGGCAGGCCGGACCGGCGCCACTTGCGGATCAGCAGCCAGTCGGCGTTGGACAGGAAGAGCGGATCGCCGCGGCGGGACACGAAGAACTCCTCGATCGCCTGGTAGTACGTGCCCTCTTCGAGGGCCGCCGCCGCCTCCGCCACGGTCCGCTCGCTCAGCGCCCGGCCGCGCGGTTGCGCGCCCAGATGAGGCGAAGACCGGTCAGCGTCAGCACGGGGTCGACGGCCTCGAGGGAAGGGATGTCGGCGGCGAGGCTCTCGGCGAGTCCGCCCGTCGCCACCGCTCGGGCCGGCTCCCCCAGCTCGGTGCGAATGCGCTTGATGATCCCCTCCACCATCGACGAGTATCCGAAGTAGAGGCCGGACTGGATGGATCCGACGGTGGAGCGGCCGATCACCTTGCCCGGGCTGCGCAGGTCCACGCGCGGAAGGCGGGCGGCGCGTTGGAACAGCGCGTCCGCGCTGATCCCGACCCCGGGGCAGATCACGCCGCCGATGTACTCGCCCTTCTTCGTGACCACGTCGAAAGTCGTGGCCGTCCCGAAATCCACCACGATCACGGGACCGCCGTAGGCGGCGAAGGCGGCCACGCCGTTGACGATGCGGTCGGCGCCGACGTCGCTGGGCGGCTCGTACAGGATCGGCATGCCCGTCTTCACCCCGGGCTCGATCACGAGCGGCTCGTGGCCGAGGTAGTTTCGGGAGAGGGTGACGACCACCGACGTCAGGGGCGGGACCACGCTGGCCAGGGCCACCCCCACGATCTGGCCGATCTCGATGTTGGCGGCGGCGAAGAGGCTGCGTACGAGGATGCCGTACTCGTCCGCCGTCTGCTCGCGGCGGGTGGTCAGGCGCCAGTGCGCCTTGAGCTCCTCGCCGTCATGGACACCGAGGACCGTGTTGGTGTTGCCGACGTCGATGGTGAGGAGCAGGGGCATGGGTCGTCCCGTCAGTCGCCGGCGGGCCGTACCTCGCGTACCTCGCCCGAATGGAGCACCGTCCGGGTCCCGTCTTCCAGCTCCAGGATGAGCGCGCCGCCTTCATCGAGGTCGCGGGCGATGCCGCGCAACCGGCGCCCACCGGACTGGGCCTCCACGGCCCGACCCCACCACGGCACCGCGCGGGCGCGCCACGCGGCCTGGACGACCCGGGGACCCTCTCGCGCAAGGGCATGATACCAGACGGTCAGGCGGGCCAGGACCGCGGCCGCGATCACCACGCGGTCCACCGCGCGCGCGAGCGCTTCCGCGACACACGTCACCGCCTCCGCCACCTCGGGGGGGAGATCAGGCGGGCGCACGGCCACGTTCACGCCGATACCGAGGACGACGGACTCGAGCCCATCCGCCCCCGATGTCGCCTCCGCGAGGATGCCTCCCACCTTGCGGCCCTCCGCCATCACGTCGTTGGGCCACTTGAGGCGGACGTCGAGACCCTCGGCCGCCAGCGCTTCTCCCACCGCCAGCCCCGCGGCCAGGGGAAGGACGCTCCAGCGCGCATCGGGCGGGGCCGGCCTCAGGAGCACGGACATGTAGAGGTTGCCCGGAGGCGAGGACCATCGCCGCCCCTGCCGTCCGCGTCCGGCCGACTGCGCGTCCGCGAGCACGACCGTCCACTCCACGGCCCCCGCGCGCGCTCTTTGCTTGAGACGATCGTTGGTCGAGGGCGAGAGCGGCGTGTGCTCGATCTCCGCCGGCCAATCGAGGCCGCGCGCCCACCGCGATGTAGTCCGGTCCCGCCTCCGCGTAGGCCCGCACGTTCTCCAGCCGGATCCCCCCAGAGACCTCGACGGGCACACGCCCGGCGATCCGCCTCACCGCTGCCGCCGCCTGCTCGGGGGTGAAGTTGTCGAGCAGGATCATCTGCGCACCCGCGGCCAGCGCCTCTTCGATCTGGTCCGGGCGGTCCACTTCGATCTCGACGTCGAGGTCCCCCGCGGCGTCGACGGCGCGGCGCGTCGCCTCCCCCACCGATCCCGCCATCCGGACGTGGTTGTCCTTGACCAGGATCGCGGCGTCGAGGCCGGAGCGGTGCGGCGTGCCCCCTCCCACGAGCACGGCGCGCTTCTCCAGCAGCCGCAAGAGCGGCGTCGTCTTGCGCGTGTCCCGGATCTTCGCCCTGGTCCCCGCCACCGCCTCCACGAAGCCGCGGGTCAGGGTCGCGATCCCGGACATGCGCTGGAGGAAGTTCAGGGCCACCCGCTCGCCGGTCAGGATGCCGCGCGCGGAGCCCGTGACGGACGCGATCGCGTTCCCGGCGTCGAAACGGTCCCCGTCGCGGGCCCGCGTCTCCCACTCGATCTTCGGATCCACGACCCGGAACACCTCGAGGGCGACGTCGAGGCCCGCGATGACGAGCGGCTGCCGGGCCACGAACACCCCGGTGGCGCGAGTCTCCGCGTCCACCGTCGCTTCCGTGGTCGCGTCGCGCGTCCCCACGTCTTCCTCGACGGCCAGGCGCACGATGCGGCGCACGCGCTCGGGGTCGATGTCGAGGATGGCCCAGGGCTCGACGCGGCCGCTCACGGGAGCCGGCCGAGCTCGTCCAGGGTGGCCATCACCTTGGCCCTTCGCTCCTCCAGCTCGAGGACGCGCTGGCGAGCCTGCACCACCACCTCCGGCTTGGCCCGCTCCACGAACTGCGGGTTCTCCAGCTTCCGGCCCAGCGAGACGCGCTCGTCTTCGATCTTGGCCAGCTCCCGGGTGAGGCGCGCCTTCTCCGCCGCGACGTCGAAGAGGCCGGCCATGGACACGCGCAGCTCCACGCCGTCCACCGGCTCGCGCAGGTCACCCGGGAC
>QHVP01000381.1 GCA_003222295.1 Acidobacteriota bacterium
CGGACATCGCGCCGGCGGTGGGATAGCGCCGGACGGCGTCCTTGAAGAAGGCACGCGTGAGCACCGCGCGCAGCCGGTCCCATTTCGCGCCGCGCGGGATCAGGGTGAGATCCGGCTCCTCGTGGGCGATCTTGTACATCAGGGCCACCACGGAGTCGCCCTGGAAGGCCTTCTCGCCCGTGACCAGCTCGTACAGGATGAGCCCGGCCGAGAAGAGGTCGCTGCGGCCGTCCACCGCCCCCGCCGTCACCTGCTCGGGCGACATGTAGTTGGGCGTGCCCACGATGAGGCCGCTGGTGCTGGTGGTGCCGCCCAGCCGGGCCACGCCGAAGTCCATGATCTTGGCCGGCCGGCCGCGAGGCAGGAAGAGGTTGGAAGGCTTGACGTCGCGATGGACGATCCCGTGCTCGTGGGCGTGGCCGAGGCCGGCCAGCAGTTGCAGGACGATCGGAAGCGTCGCGCGAGGGTTCGGGCGCATGCCGCCCTCGATCGCGCGCTGCAGGTCCACTCCTTCCAGCAGCTCCATGGCGATGAAGGGCGATCCCTCGTGCTCGCCCAGCTCGTACACGGTGATGATGTTGGGATGCTGCAGCCGCGCGATGGCGCGGGCCTCGCGCAGGAAGCGCTCCTTGTCCTCCGCGGACTGGGCGCGCATGACCTTGAGCGCGACGTCGCGGTCGAGGGCCTCGTCGCGCCCGCGCAGCACCACGCCCATCGCGCCTTCGCCCACGCGGCCGGTGACGCGGAAGCGGCCGATCTGCGGCGGGATGTCCATGGCCGCGCGATCATAACGCCGCATTGACACGAGCGATCCCCGGCGCGTAGGCTCCGCCAACCACTCACAAGGAGGAGACATGCGCGTGTCCCAGGGCCTCGCCTGGCTGCTGGTGGCCGGGCTTTCCATCCCCGCCGGCGCGGCCGGCAAGACGAGCACCGCTCCCGGCAAGTACACGTCGTGGGGCGAGGAGGATTTCGACGAGCTCGAGATCGTCCAGCCCTTCAAGTTCGCGGACTACACCGGTGTCGCCGTGGAAGCGCTCGACACCAAGGAGGTGCCGCCGCGCACGGACAACGAGAAGAAGAACGTGCAAGAGGCCGTCGCCGCCGTCGACGAGGCCTTCCTGGCCGGCCTGAAGAAAGGCGTTTCCAGCTTCTCGAAGGCTCCCGTCCAGCAGGGCGCGGGCAGCGGCCACGCCCTCCTCGTCAAAGGCAAGGTCGTCACCCTCGACCCGGGATCGCGGGGAGCCCGCTACGGCGTCGGCATGGGCGCGGGGGCGACCAAGGCCAAGGTGACGGGTGAAGTGGTGGAGGCCGACACGGGCAAGGTTCTGCTCCGCTTCACACACGAGAAGAGGGCGGGGTCCGGCTTCGGCTTTGCCGGCGGCAACTCCAAGAAGCTGATGCTGAAGAGCGCCGAGCACGTCGGCGAAGACCTGGGCAAGGTCTTCAAGGCCTTCTAGGGCCCTGACCCGCGATCACCGCCGCCCGGCGCGCCTCTGATGCGAGCGGTCGTGCAGAGAGTGTCGGAAGCGGCGGTGACCGTGGGCGGCGAGCCCGTCTCCGCGATCGGTCCGGGCCTGCTCGTCCTGCTCGGCGTCGGCCGCGAGGACGCGGAAGCGGACGCGGATTATCTCGCGGACAAGGTCGTCAACCTCCGCATCTTCGAGGACGACGGGGGGCAGATGAACCTCTCCGTGCTCGAGACGCGCGGGGCGGTGCTCGTGGTCTCGCAGTTCACCCTGTATGGGGACGCGCGCCGCGGCCGCCGCCCCGGATTCTCCGCCGCCGCGCCGCCGGACGAAGCCAATCGCCTCTATCGCTGCTTCGTGACGCGCGTCGCCGCCCACGGGCTCGAAGTGAAGGAGGGCGTCTTCCGCGCCATGATGGACGTCCGTCTCGTCAATCACGGGCCGGTCACGCTCCTGCTCGACAGTACGCGCGCGTTCTGACCCACGCCGCTTGGCGCGTGCTACGGTGGGAGTGGGAGGCCCCGATGACGCACAACTCGCCGGATCCGAACCCCATGCCGACGCCGAACCCGTCTCCCCGACCGCAGCCGGAGAGGCAGCCGGATCCCGTGCCCCCGCCCCCGCCCACGTCCCGGCCCTCCGGCCCCGGCACGGACCCCAACGTCATCCCGTCGCCCAGCCCTGCGCCAACGCCGAACCCCGCGCAAAGCCCACAAGCCTCGAGGCACCGCGACCTGGGCTAGAGTGCCGGGCATGTCCAGAATGAACGTCGCCAGCGGGACGCCGTGGGAGCCGATCGTCGGGTATTCACGCGCGGTGCGTGTCGGCAACGTGGTGAGCGTCTCCGGAACCACCGCCACTGACGACAGCGGGCGCGTGGTCGGCGCGGGGGACATGCGCGCGCAGGCCGTGCAGACCCTCCGCAACGTCGAGCGCGCGCTGGAGCGTGCGGGGGCGACGCTGGCCGACGTGGTGCGCACGCGCGTGTACGTCACCGACATCTCCCGCTGGGAGGAGGTCGGGCGCGTGCACGGCGAATTCTTCGGGGCCATCCGGCCCGCCAGCAGCATGGTGGAGGTGAGCCGCCTGATCGACCCCGACATGCTGGTCGAGATCGAGGCGGAGGCCATCATCGGCTCGAGTAGGGATTGACCTATCCGCCGGGCCGGAGCCATGCAGTGCCCGCGCCCACTGTTACCGTTCCGTGTAAGCGGGCGCACATCGCCCCCGCCCGATTGCCGCGTACCCTTCTCTGGAAGTTGCCGGCGGCCCGGGCCATCCGCCCGGCCGAAGCGGCGCATCGCAGCCGTTCCCCACGGGAGCCGTATCGATGTCCCTCAAGATCCTCTGCGCCGGGTGCTCGTCGGAAGAGCGCGCCCTCGTCGAAGCGGGCGTGCGCGCGGGGCTGGTTGAGCACAGCCGCCGCGATCCCTGGACCGTATCCCTCGTGAAGTTCGGCACCGGCTGGTCGGTCACCGTCGACGGCCCGACCATCAAGGGCCGGCGCACCAGCTTCATGGTGCCGGGCCCGGCCGGACCGCAGGCGGTCGCCGACGCCGTGCGCTCCGCCGCCGATCCCTGCGCCCCCGTTGCCTCCGCCGCGCCATCCGCCGGCTGGACGGCGCCGGTGGACCCGGAAGGGCGTCGCGATCCGCACAAGTGCGACCTCTGCGGCGGCCAGTACGTCCTGGTGTACGACGCCGAGCCGAACGAACCCCTGGAAGACGCGCCCGTAGCCTGTCCCCATTGCTGGCAGATCGGGAAGGTCCAGGTGGCGCGATCGGCGAGCATCGGCCGCGACTACCGGGCCGACAAGCTGTAGTTATCGGCCGGTCATCTTCTCCGGCCGGACCCATTCGTCGAACTGCTCGCCGGTGACGAGACCCAGCTCGATCGCGGTCTCGCGCAGCGTCTGGCCCGTCCGGTGCGCGGTCTTGGCGATCTTGGCGGCGTTGTCGTAGCCGATCTTCGGGTTCAGCGCCGTCACCAGCATCAGCGACTTCCGCAGGTTCTCGTCCAGGCGCTCGCGGTTGGGCTCGATGCCCTCCGCGCAGTTCTCGCGGAAGCTCGCGCAGCCGTCGGCGAGCAGCCGGGCGCTCATCAGGAAGGCGAAGATGACGAGCGGCTTGTAGACGTTCAGCTCGAAGTTCCCGCTCATGCCCCCGATGTTGACGGCCACGTCGTTCCCCATGATCTGCGCGCAGGCCATGGTGAGCGCTTCGGACTGGGTGGGATTCACCTTGCCGGGCATGATCGAGCTGCCGGGCTCGTTCTCGGGGATGGCGATCTCGCCGATGCCCGCGCGCGGACCGGAGGCGAGCCAGCGCACGTCGTTCGCGATCTTCGTGAGCGACGCGGCCAGGGTCTTGAACACGCCATGCGCGCTGACGAGGGCGTCGTGCGAGGCCAGGGCCTCGAACTTGTTGGGCGCGGTCAGGAAGGGATGGCCGGTCTGCTCCGCCAGCTTCCTGGCCACGCGCACCCCGAACTCGGGATGGGCATTGAGGCCCGTGCCCACCGCGGTGCCGCCCAGGGCCAGCTCGCACAGATGGGGGAGCGCGGCCTCGAGGTGGTCGAGCCCGTGGTCGAGCTGCGAGACGTAGCCGGAGAATTCCTGGCCCAGGGTCAGGGGCGTCGCGTCCTGCAGGTGGGTGCGGCCGATCTTCACGATGTCGCCGAACGCGTCGGACTTTCCCTGCAGCGTCTCGCGCAGGGCCTGGACGGACGGGCGGACGTGGTTGCGGACCGCCTCGACCGCGGCCACGTGCATGGCGGTGGGGAAGACGTCGTTCGAGGACTGCCCCTTGTTGACGTCGTCGTTGGGATGGACGAGCCGCTCCTCGCCACGCGTGCCGCCCAGGATCTCGCTGGCGCGGTTGGCCAGCACCTCGTTCATGTTCATGTTGGTCTGGGTGCCGCTGCCCGTCTGCCAGACGACGAGAGGGAACTCGCCGTCGTGCTTGCCCGCCAGCACCTCGTCGGCGGCGGTGACGATGGCCTGGCCCTTCTTCGCGTCCAGGACGCCGAGCTCCACGTTCACGAGCGCGCAGGCCTTCTTGACCAGGGCCAGGGCGTGGATGAGCGCGGGCGGCATCGTCTCGCCGGAGATCTTGAAATGCAGCAGCGACCGCTGGGTCTGCGCGCCCCAGTACCGGTCGGCGGGCACGTCGATCATCCCCATCGAGTCCGACTCCCGCCGGTGCCCGGTCGCACCGATCCCCACCGGCAGATCCCGCACTTGAGGCACATCGCTCATGCCCCAAGCGTCGCACATCCTTCCCTGGCGGGACGGATCAGCTTGAGCTTCGCCAGCTCCACGTCGATGCGCCCCGCGACGTCCTCGTAGACCGCGTACGAGGAGGCCGTGGGCGCGCCGTCCGCGCTCGCCACCACGCCCGCCAGCGCGGACAGCTTGTTGTTGAGGCGGATGGGGAAGTTGAGCGGGTCCTGGTTGCTCTGGTTCTTCGTCTGGTAGAGCGCCTCCTCGACCGCGGTCACGCTCTTGGTGAGCGCCTCCGCGACCTTGGCGATGGAATCGTCGCCACCGGCGACCTTCGCGTGATCGGCGACGGTCTTCACCTGATCACGGACCTCGCGGATGCGATTGACGGCGTCGTGGGTGTCCGTGAGCTTGTTGCGGATCTCGAGGAGCAGGTCGTACTGCCTCTGGTAATCGGCGGCGGTGGCGGGCAGGCGCGGGTCTCCGACCACCGCGAGCGGCTCCGTCAAGGCCCTTGAACTTGCTCGCGTCCGGCGAGCGCAGGTCCCACACGAACCGGTTGAGGCCGGCCTTGGCCGGCAGCTTCGTCATGCCGCCCGCGTCGTCGTCGTCGCCCTCGGAGAGCGGCCCGCCTTCGTCCTTCTTCTCGTCCTTGTTCGTGAAATGGCGGACGACGTGATCCGCGGAATCCAGGACGTCGAGGGCGACCTCTTCCTTCTCCTTCGGCTCCGCCCGCAGCCAGTAATAGATGACGGCGCCCGCGGGCGGGTTCTGTCCCGTGCCCGGCGGCGCGTCCGGAGTGAGATAGCGGGAGGCGGCGCGCGGGCGGAAGAGGTGCTCGGCCTCGCCGGCGATGCCCGCCGCCATCTGCCGCAGGGGCGAGAGGTCGTCGAGGATCCAGAAGCTGCGGCCCTGCGTGGCCACCACCAGGTCGTCCCCGCGCACGACGAGATCGGTGACGGGCACGACGGGAAGCTCGCCCTCGTGCGTGGAGGCCGCGGCCAGCGTCTCCATGGGAGTGCCGGCCGGAGTTTCGGGAGCGGTGCCGGCCGGCGCGGGGAGCGAGCCCTCGGGCCGTGTGGCCGACGTGCGCGCGGGCGGTCGCGGGGAGGGCGGAGGGGACGGCGCGAGGGCGGGTCCGGAGCCGGGCAGCGCCATCCGCAGCGGCTGCCAGCGCGCCCGTACGCGCCCGTCTCCGTTCCCGCGTACAGGAGGCCGCGCCGCGCCGGATCCTCGCGCACGGCGCGGACGAACGAGTTGTCGGGCAGGCCGCCCGTGATACGGCGCCAGGTCTTCCCGTAATCCGTGGTCGCCCACGCGTACGGCTTGAAGTCGTCCAGCTTGTAGCGCGTGGTGGCCAGGTAGGCGGTGCCGTCCTGATGGGTCGAGACGTCGATCTGGCTGACCAGGCTCCACTCCGGCATCTCTCGTGGCGTGACGTTCGTCCAGGTCTGGCCGTTGTCCCGCGAGACGTGGACGAGCCCGTCGTCGGAGCCGGCCCAGAGGACGCGCTTCTCGCGCGCCGACTCCGCGAGCGCGAACACGGTCCCGTAGTACTCGACGCTGGTGTTGTCCTTGGTGATCGGTCCGCCCGACGGTCCGAGCTTCGCGGCGTCGTGACGGGTGAGGTCGCCGCTGACGGCCTCCCAGGTCTGGCCCTCGTCCGTCGTGCGGAAGACGCGGTCGCCTCCGGTGTAGAGCACCTTGGGGTCGTGCGGCGAGAACACGATGGGGAACGTCCACTGGAAGCGGTACTTCATGCCCTCCGCGCCCCAGCCCATCGGGTTCTCCGGCCAGACG
>QHVP01000382.1 GCA_003222295.1 Acidobacteriota bacterium
GGTCACGATGAACGGCACCGCCATGGCGAGAGCCGTCAAGGAAAGCCGGAAGAGGAAGTCTTTGTCCGGGTCGGCACTGGCTTGGGTCAGGTTCCGATAGACCTTCATCCCGAAGAAAGCGGCCGCCGGGGGCGAGAGGATGCCGGCGATGAGCACTCGATACGAAGACAGGGTGGCCATCGTGGATTCCCTTGCCGGGGACGCTAGCACCGGCGCGGAAGGGTGTACAGCCAGGAGATAATCCACGGCTCGAGGACGAGCCGCGCATGGAAGTGAACGAAACGATCGCGCGCATGCCCAAGGCCGAGCTGCACCTCCATCTGGAGGGCACCATCACGCCGGACACCCTGTGGGCGATCGCGCAGCGCAACCACGTCTCCCTTCCCGTGGGCAGCCTGGCCGAGCTCAAGGCCCTCTACGCGTTCGAGGACTTCGACAAGTTCCTGCACCTCTGGCTGGCCATGTGCCGCTGCCTGCGCTCCGATGCGGACTATGCCCTCATGGTCGACGCCTTCGTGGACGACTGCCGCCGCCAGAACATCCGCTACGTCGAGGCGCACTTCACGCCCTACAACCACGAGCGTTTCGGTTTCGGCGCGCGGCGGGCGCTGGCCATCGTGAGCCGCCGCATCGAGGCGGCGGAGCGCGAAGGGGGGCCGGTCATCCGCCTCATCACCGACATCCCGAGCGAGTCGGTGCCGGAGAGCGGCCCCTTCACGGTGCAGCTCCTCGAGGAGGAAGCGCACCCGCTCATCGTGGCCATCGGGCTCGGCGGGCCCGAGGAGGGCTTTCCGCGCCGCCTGGTCGAAGAGTACTTCGCGCGGGCCCGTGCCGCCGGCTATCCCGTGGTTGCCCATGCGGGCGAGACGGCGGGGGCCGCGCACGTCCGCGAGGCCGTCGAGCATCTCAAGGCGCGGCGCATCCAGCACGGCGTGCGCGCGGCCGAGGACCCCTCGCTGCTCGCTCTCCTCGCCGCGCGCGACATCTGCTGCGACGTGTGCTTGACCAGCAACACGTTCCTGACCGTCTACCGCGATCTCGCGACGCATCCGTTGCCGAAGATGCTCGCCGCGGGCGTGCCCGTGACGCTCAGCACCGATGATCCGCCCTTCTTCGGCACCGACCTCGATCGCGAATACGAGCGCGCGCACGCCGAAGTGGGTCTCCCCCTGGCCACCCTCTGGCAGCTCAACCTCAACGGGCTGCGCTACGGGCTCGCGGAGACGCCGCTGCGGCGCGGGCTCATGAAGGAGTTCCGGATCGCGGGCGCGGAGCTCGGGCTGGAGCCGGCCGGCGCTTGAAGGGCCGCGTCAGTCCGCGCGAAGGGCGACCATCGGGTCCACGCGCGCGGCGGCACGCGCGGGCGCCAGGGTGGCGAGCATCGTCACGACGAGGGTGAGCCCGGCCACGGCAACATAGGTCGCCACATCGAGGCGCGCGACGCCGAACAGGAGTCCTTCGAGCGTATGCGTCAGTAGCACCGAGAGGGCAAGGCCGATGGCCATTCCCCAGCCGGCCAGGGCCGCGCCGCCGGTGAGGAACTCCCGAGCCACGCCCGCGGGTCCGGCCCCCAGCGCCATGCGGATGCCGATCTCCCGGTGCCGGCCACGGCGAACACTCCGAGGAGCGCCATGCTCGACCGCCGCCAGGCCATCGAGTCGAGCGCGCGCTCGTCCAGCCCGCGCACGTCCGTGACGGGCAGGTCCCGGTCGAGCGAGGAGACGGCGGCCCGCAGCGCGTCCGCGGTCACGCGGACGTCGCCGCGTCCCCGGATGGCGACGGCGAAGAATGGCCAGTAGGCCTGGTACGCCGGCCGATAGATCTCCGGTTGGGACTCGGCGGCCAGCCCCTCGTGGCGCGTGTCCCCTACCACGCCCACGACCGTCCTCGTGGCCAGAGTCGCCATGTCCGGCACCGCGATCGTCTGCCCCACCGGATTGCGCCCCGGCCACAGGCGGCGCGCGAGGGTCTCGTTGACGAGCACCACCTCCTCCGCGCCCGCGCGGTCGCGCTCGTCGAAGAGGCGGCCCTGGCGCAGCGGGATGCCCATGGCCGAGAAGTACTGCGGTGTGGCGATACGGAAGTCGGCCACCTGATCTCGGTCCGCGAGCCCGGGTACCTGGAAGGGCCGCCGCGCGTTCATGCCCGTCAGCGGAAGCGCGTTCACGAGGCCGACCGCCTCGACTCCGGGCCAGGCGCGGAGGCGCGCCCCCAGTGCCTCGAGGAACGCGACGTTCTGCTCCAGCCCCCCGTAGCGATTGGGAGGCAGGGTGAGGAGGCCAGTGAGGACGTTCTCCGTGCGGAACCCCAGCGCGCGCGCCTGCAGCCGCGCGAAACTACGCACGAGCAAGCCGGCGCCGACCAGGAGGCACACGGACAGGGCGATCTGCGTGACGACGAAGGCGTGGCGCAGGCGGCGGCTGCGAATTCCGTCGGTGAGGCCGCGGCCCGTGCTCTTGAGCGAGCCATGCGCGAGCCGCAGCC
>QHVP01000063.1 GCA_003222295.1 Acidobacteriota bacterium
CTCCTCTTCGCGGGTGCCAGCGGCAGTGACGACGCGCAGGCGGCCCTGGTTGAGCACGGGAACGTGGATGGACCCGGCGCTGCCGAAGATCTCGAAGGAGTCACGCGACTCCTTGGCGGCATGGCTCACCGCCAGCACGGCCTCCGCGCCGCTCGCGAAATGCAGGCGCGCAATGCACGTGTCCTCGACCTCGCGGCTCTTCAGGCGGACGTTCACCGGGAAGCCGGTCACCCCCGCCACCGGACCGAGGAGGTCCCGGAGCACCTCGAGGCGGTGGCAGCCGAAGTCCATCATGGGGCCGCCGCCCGACTCCGATCGGCGCAGGAGCCACGCGCGCGGATGGTCCGGGCCGGGATCGAAGGCTTCGAAGGCCTGCACGCTCGCCAGCACGGGCGTGCCGATCTCCCCGGAAGCGAGGAGCGCGCGAAGCCGGGCCACGATCGGGTAGTGATGGCGGTAGTAGGCGACGCCGAGGCGGACGCCGTGCGCGCGGGCGGCCGCGATCATCCGCTCGCAGCCGGCCACGTCCAGCGCCATCGGCTTCTCGCAGAGCACGTGTTTGCCCGCCTCCGCGGCGGCGACGGTGTGCTCGACGTGGAGCCGCACCGGCGTGGCCACGTACACGGCGTCGATCTCGGGGTCGCGGACGAGCTCGCGCCCGTCCGCGTACCAGCGGCGCGCGCCGTGCCGGCGCGCGAAGTCCGCGGCGCGCTCGGCGCGGGCACGGGCGACCGCGATCAGCGCGCTGCCGGGGGCATCTCGCAGGGCGCCGGCCACGCGCTTGGCCGCGATGTCGCCGCAGCCGAGCAG
>QHVP01000385.1 GCA_003222295.1 Acidobacteriota bacterium
GCTCGTGGGCGACGACCTCTTCGTCACCAACCCCGCGATCCTGGCCCGCGGCATCGAGGAGGGGATCGCGAACTCCGTGCTCGTGAAGGTCAACCAGATCGGCACCCTCACGGAGACCCTGGACTGCGTGGCCATGGCCGTGCGCGCCGGCTACACGTGCATGATGAGCCACCGCAGCGGAGAGACGGAGGACGTCACCATCGCCGACCTCGCGGTGGCCACGAATTGCGGCCAGATCAAGACCGGTTCCGCGTCCCGCACCGACCGCGTGGCCAAGTACAACCAGCTCCTCCGCATCGAGGAGGAGATCGATCCCATGGCCCGCTACGCGGGCCGGTCGGCGCTCAACCCTCGCAAATAGCCGTCAGCGCGCCCCGCCGTCGCGCTTCGAACGGCGGCTCCAGCGCGCGCGCGCGGCGATCTGCGCGATCTGACGACGGCGCTGCGCGGGCAGGGCCGCCGCGCGGGCGCGGCCGCCCTTCAAGCCGCCGCGCCGTCCGAGGGCCGCGGCATGGACGCTGACCCCGAGCGGACGCCGCCGCTCGACGAGCGCGATGGCACTGACCCGTCGGGTCGGCGCATGGCACCAGGGACAGTCCATATCCGCATCCGTGGTCTCGACCCGCTCTCCCTGCCACTCGCAAACGCGGCAGCGCCGCGTCACGAGCTGACGGCGAGCGTCGGCAATCATTCCTGTCCATCCTGACATTTTCTCGTCCCGCGATGTAGGAATGCCAAGGCGTTTCGCGCCGCCGCGGCCGCGGCCGCGGCCCCCCGTCCGGCCACGACGTTTTACACGGCGGCCCCCGCTCCCCTCCCGCCCGTCCCTGAGCCATCGGGAGATACGAGGAGGACCCATGCATGAGCGCTCAAGTATATGCTTGAGCTGACAAGCATGGCCGGCACGAGTCTCGTATCTAGTCCCCGCTAGGAGCAATCGGATGAAGGAGCTGGTGCACGAACGCCTGCTCGAGTTGCACGATGGACAGGGTACCCCGTTCCGCCGCGTGCTCGTCTACGCCGAGCGGCAGCCCGCCGGCCTCTGGGTGGCCTGGGTGGAGTTCGTCTCCGCGAGCGGCGACAAGGTGGTGCAGACGGACCGGGAGACGACGCAGAGCACGCTCCGCGGCGTGGCCTACTGGGCCACCGGCCTGCAGCCGACCTACTTCGAAGGAGCGCTCGACCGCGCCCTGCGGCGTACCGGACCGGCCCCGCCTTCCGCCGCCCCCGCCGCGCCCGTGCCGGACAGGGGCGGCATGGTCTCGTTCCGGATCCGCAGCTCCGATCCCCGGGTGGCGTTTCGCGTGATGGCGACGAACACGCTCGTTCCCGGGCTCCGCCGCGCGGCTCATCACGCCGGCAGCCTCATCTACGTGCGCTCGGTCGAGCCGGCCCTCACCGAGATGCCGCGCATCTACGAGTTCCTCGCCCACTTCCAGTCCGCCCGCGCCGCCGCGATCCTGGCCCAGCGGCTGGAAGCCGACCTGCAGGGGACGGCGGCGACGCTGGAGATCCGCCGGGTGGAGGTGCCGCTGGAGAGCGAGGCGATACGGCGGGCGCTGGTGGAGGCAGTGGCCGAGAAGTGATCGGCCGCGGCCGGGAGTGAGGGGCTACTCTTCCTCTTCGACGGAGATCTTGAGGGAGCGCAGGAACTTCTTGTCCAGGGGGGTCATCTTGATGGGGGCCGGATCGCTCTTCTCGACCTTGAAGTCGAAGGTGGAGACCTCGGCCGCCTCGCGGCTGCCGCTCTTGCTGAACCCGATGGTCGCTTCCAGCACCAGGGAGACTTCGTATCCCTCGCCCTTGATGCGGTTGAGGCAGTGCGCGATCTGGGGAGACTCCGCAAGCGTGCGCTGGATCGTCGTGCCGAGGTCCTGGACCATCCGCTTGACGTCCTCGCTGCTGGCCGGGTCGGCTTTTTCCATCGGTTCCACCCGAAGGAATTATGCGGAGGAGCCTCTCCGTGTGTCAAGCTAGCGCGCTCTCCCGGCCAACATGGCCACCACGCTGGCCAGGTCCGCGGGCTGCACGGGCTTGGGCAGGTGCACCTGGAAGCCGGCGGAGAGGACGCGCTGGCCGTCCTCGCCTTTGACGTAGGCGGTGAGGGCGGCGGCGGGGACCTGGCCGCCACGGTCGGGCCCCAGCGCGCGCACGCGACGGATGAAGGAGTAGCCATCCTCGCCCGGCATCCCGATGTCGCTCACCAGCACGTCCGGCCGCTCCGCCTCCACCGCGATCAGCGCGTCGGCGGTGGTGGCGAACGCGGTCACCTCCGCTCCGTACTGGAGGAGCGAGATGCGCAGGAAGTCGCGCACGTCCGTCTCGTCCTCCACCACCATCACGCGTACGCCGTCGAGCCGCACGTCCGGATCCACGGGATCGGCGGCCGGCTTGGGCCGCGGCGTGCCTTCCAGGGGCGCGGTGAGGGGAAGACGCACGGTGAACGTGGAGCCGTGGCCGAGGCCGGGGCTCTCCGCCTGCACGCTGCCGCCGTGCAGCTCGACGAGGTGGCGGACGATGGCCAGGCCCAGGCCGAGCCCGCCGTGCGCGCGCGTGCTCGTGCTGTCCGCCTGGCGAAAGCGCTCGAAGACGTGGGGCAGGAACTCGGGCTCGATCCCCTTGCCGTTGTCGGTGACGGACAGGCTCAGGCAGGAGCCTTCCTTCCGCAGCACCACGTCGATGCGTCCGCCCTGAGGCGTGAACTTCACGGCGTTCGAAACGAGGTTCCACACGACCTGCTGCAGGCGGTCGGGATCGCCCATGATGGTCGGCAGCTCGGCGGGAAGCTCGACGCCGAGGGCGATTTCCTTGGCCTCCGCAGACGGACGGACCGCCTCCACGCCCGCCTCCACGACGGGGACGACCGCGATGGGGCTCACCTCCAGGCGCAGCTTGCCCGTGATGATGCGCGAGACGTCCAGCAGGTCGCCGATGAGCTGGGTCTGCGCGCGCACGTTGCGCTCGATGACCTCCAGGCCGCGGTGGATCGAGGTCGGGTCCAGCGTGCCCGAGCGCAGCATCACCGTCCAGCCGAGGATCGGCGTCAGGGGCGTCCGCAGCTCGTGGGAGAGCGTGGCCAGGAATTCGTCCTTGGCGCGGTTGGCCTTCTCCGCGGCCGCCCGCGCATCCTGCGACGCGCGGTAGAGACGCGCGTTGTCCACGGCCAGGGCCGCCCTTCGCCCCAGCTCTTCGGCGAGGTCCAGGTCGTCGCGGCCGAAGGCGCGTCCGGAGACGGTGCTGAGCAGGCTCATCACGCCCAGCGTCCGCTCCCGGGAGACGATGGGCACCGCCATCATCGAGCGCACGCCCAATCGCTCGAGGAGCGCGCGGTGGCTCTCGTCCTCGGCCACCTCCTCCAGGCGACCCCGCGTGTCCGCCATCAGGAGCGCGGGCTCCCCGGGCCGCAAGGTGCGCGCGGCCGGCGTCTGGGCATCGGTGTCGGGTGCGAAGTGCTTCATCTCCTCGACGAGGGTGGCGTCCTCGGGGCCGGCGTGGGCCACGGCCAGCCGTCGCGCGCGCCCGTGCTCGTCGAGCACGTCGATCAGGCACCAGTCGGCGAGGACGGGCACGGCGAGATTGACGAGCTTCGAGAGCGTCTCGCCGAAGTCGAGCGAGGAGGTCAGGGCCACCCCCGCCTCGGCCAGGAAGGCGGCCCGCCGCTCCGAGGCCTCGGCCGCCGCCCGGGCCGTCTGCTCGCGGATGAGCTTGACGCGCTCCTCCTCCGCCTTCCGGCGCTCGGTGAGGTCGCGGCCGTCCATCCCAGCCACCGGTAGCCGCCGGCTTTCGAGGCGAAGCGGTTCTCGAAATACGTGATGGGGGCGCCCGCGCGCAGGGAGGCCAGCTGATCGCCGGTGGCTTCGCGGTCGTCCGGATGCACGAACTCGAGGAAGGGCCGCGCCGTCAGCTCGTCGTCGCTGAACCCGAGCGTCCGCTCCCAGCTCGGATTGAGCTGCTTGAAGGTGCCCGAGAAGTCCGCGATGGCCAGCATGTCGAGCGCGAGCGTGAAGAAGCGGTTCCGCTTGGTCTCCGCCTCCAGCCGGTTCACCGCTTCCCCGAGCTGCTGCCGGTGCTCGCGCTCCTGCAGCAGCCGCATCTGCTCGCCCTGGCGCTTGACCTGCTCCGTCTTCTTGTAGAGGTCGACGAAGACGGAGACCTTGGCCTTCAAGATCTCCGGGACCACCGGCGTGCGGATGAAGTCCACCGCGCCCAGGGAGTAGCTGCGGAAGACCTGCGCCTCCATCTCGTGCATCGCGGTGAAGAAGATGATCGGCGTCTGCTGGGAGCGCGGCCGCGCCCGGATCATCTCCGCCGTCTCGAAGCCGTCCATCATCGGCATGTTCACGTCGAGGAGGATCACCGCGAAGTCCCGTTGCAGGAGCGCGCGCAGCGCCTCGCGCCCGGAGTAGGCGCGCACCATGTTCTGGCCCAGGTCGCCCAGGATCGCCTCCAGGGCCAGCAGCTTGTCCGGGCGATCGTCGACGAGGAGGATGTTGACGCGGTCGTCGGCGAGATCGGGCGCCCCCAGGGTCTCCCCCATGGGGTCCGCCGTGACCTGCACTTCGGGTGGCCCGCTCATCTCAGGCCACCTTGCGGAAGAGGCGCTCGGGGAGCTCCTCGTAATGCGCTTCGTGTGGAGTGAACCGCGTCGTCTCCTTCAGGCCCAGCCCCAGGAAGCCGAAACGGACGAGGCTGTCGTAGAGGAGGCGATGGACCCGGTCCTGGAGGGCGCGGTTGAAATAGATGAGCACGTTCCGGCAGAGGACGAGGTGGAAATCGTTGAACGAGCCGTCGGTGGCGAGGTTGTGCTGCGCGAACACGATGTTGCGGCGCAGCTCCGGGTCCAGCACCGCCCGGCCGTCGCGGGTCTTGTACCAGCGCGCGAAGCCGTGTCCCCCTCCCGCCTCGATGTAATGCCGGGTGTTCTCGCGCATGGACGAAAGGGGCAGCTCGCCGCGCTGGGCCTGCCTGAGGACGGCGTCGTTGATGTCGGTGGCGTACAGGCGGCAGCGATCGTAGAGCCCTTCCTCCCGGAGAAGGATCGCGACCGAATACACCTCCTCGCCGGTGGCGCAGCCCGCGTGCCAGATGCGCACGGCCGGGTACGTCCGCATCACCGGCACCACCACCTCGCGCAGGGCCCGGTAGAAGCTGGGATCCCTGAACATGGCGGTGACGTTCACGGACAGGGCACGCAGGAACCGGCGCAGGGCGAGGGGATCGTGCAGCACGCGGTCCTGCACGGACGTGACCGTCGAGAGTCCCTCCTCCTCCATGAAGAAGCGGACCCGCCGGCGGATCGAAGTCAGCGCATAGTCGCGGAAGTCGTACCCGTAGCAGGACCACACCCCTTCGAGCAGGAGGCGGATCTCCAGGTCCTCCAGACCCTCCGACCCGGGCGCGCGTGGCCCCGCCCTCGCCGGTTCGGCCCGCGCCCGCGCCAGACGTGAGCTCACTCCGTGCGCCGACCTAGCGGTAGAGCCAGACGCGAAGCAGCGAGAGCAGCTGCTCGGTGTCGACCGGCTTGGCGATGTAGTCGGATGCGCCCGCCTCCAGGCACTTCTCGCGGTCGCCCCTCATGG
>QHVP01000064.1 GCA_003222295.1 Acidobacteriota bacterium
GGCCCGAAGGGGCGTAGCGCTGCCGGCTCCGGCCCGCGTTCGTCCGTAGCCAGCAAAAGCTGACCGCCGACCGTGGTGGCAGCCTCTATTCTGCTAACCGCGTCGATCGATTTCTGTTATTTCGCCGCCGCCGGCGCGACGCGCTTGCTCGGGTCGTCCGCGGGATTGACGTAGGTCAGCGCGAACGGCCCCACCGCGTGCACCTGCACGACCGCGGGCGTCTTCGCCATCGCGTAGTGGTGCATCTGCGCGGGCAGAACCGCGAAGCCGCCGGCGGGCAGGGACTTCATCCCCGTGGCGGAGAACTTGTCGCCCATCGCGACGGCGAAGGTGCCGGAGATGACGGTCACGTTCTCGTCCGTCGGATGAAAGTGCGGGTTGATCTTGTAGCCGGCGGGCAACTTGAGGCGCACGACGAACGGCGCGGCCTTGCCCGGATCGCCGGCGACGACCGCCATCGACGCGCCTTTCTCGAAGACGGGCGGCGCCGGGCCCCACTTGAGCTCGAGCGGCGCGACCACGACCTCGGCCGATTTGGCCTCCTGGGCGTGGGCGGAGGCGGCGGCGAGCATGAAGCCCATCCCCACGACGACGGTCTGTCTCACCATCGAATCGGACATCCTCATGAAATCTCCTTGGCGCATGGCGCCGATCAAGACGTCCCCCCTCGCCAGTCGAAGTTCTCGAACCGGGTGAATTCCTTGAGGAAGGCGAGCTTCACGGTGCCCGTGGGGCCGTTGCGCTGCTTGCCGATGATGATCTCGGCCAGGCCGTGGTTCTCTTCGCTCGCCTTGTACTCTTCCTCGCGGTAGATGAACATCACGATGTCCGCGTCCTGCTCGATGCCGCCGCTCTCGCGCAGGTCCGAGAGCTGGGGCCGCTTCTCGGTGCGCGCCTCCGGCGCGCGCGAGAGCTGGCTGAGCGCGATGACCGGAACCGACAGCTCCTTGGCCAGCCCCTTCAGCGACCGGCTGATCGAAGAGACCTCCTGCTGGCGGTTCTCGATCCGGCCCGCCCCCGTCATGAGCTGCAGGTAGTCGACGATGACGAGGCCCAGTCCGTGCTCCGCCTTCAGGCGGCGGGCCTTGGCGCGCATCTCCAGGGGGGTGAGGGTCGCCGAGTCGTCGATGAAGATCTTGGACGCCGAAAGGTCCGCATAGGCCTTGGCCAGCCGGGCCCAGTCCTTCTCCTGGAGGTTGCCCGTGCGGAGCCGGTGCGCATCCACGCGGGCGTCCGCGCAGAGCATGCGCAGGACGAGCTGCTCCTTGGCCATCTCCAGCGAGAAGAGCCCGACCGTCTCTCCGGTCTTGTGCGCCGCGTACTGCGCGATGTTGAGGCAGAACGAGGTCTTCCCCATGGCCGGCCGCGCGGCCACGATGATGAGGTCGCCCTTCTGCAGCCCGCTGGTGCGCTCGTCCAGGTCGACGAAGCCCGTGGGCAGCCCGGTGACCAGCTCCTTGCTCTGCGAGAGCTGGTCGATCGTGCGGAAGCTCTCCTTGACGATCTCGCGGATGCCGACGAAGCCCTGCCGGATGCGGTGCTCGGCGATGTCGAAGATCGCCTTCTCCGCCCGGTCCAGGATCAGGGCCGCCTCGTCCTCCGCCTCGTAGGCCGACTGCGCGATGCGGTTGGAGGCGTGGATCAGGTTCCTGAGGACGGCCTTCTCCTTGATGATCCGGCTCCACTGCTCGACGCTCGTGATGCGGGGCATCCCGTCGACGAGGGCGGCCAGGTAGGCCGCGCCCCCCACCGCCTCCAGGGCCTGCATGCGCACGAGCTCGTCCTTCAGGGTGACGAGGTCGATGGGCTGGCTGCGCTCGGCCAGGGCGGCCATGGCGTCGAACACGCGCCGGTGCGCTTCGCGGTAGAAGTCGTTGCGCGAGAGGGTCTCGGCCGCGGAGTTGAAGGCCTGGTTGTCCACCAGGACCGCGCCCAGCACGGTCCTCTCCGCCTCCGCGTTGTGGGGCAGCGTGCGGTTTTCTTTGGGGACGACCTCTGTGGCCAAGGATCCTCTGGAGGGACGAAATCCTACTCCGCGGGGCGGGTCGCCGTCACGTGATATTTCTCACGAGGAAGCGCCGCGACGGGACCGCGGCGGCGCCGAATGCGGCTCGAGCCATTCGAGTTGCTGATAGTCGAACGGCCCTTCCTCGACGGAGTTGAACTTCACGATGCGGAAGTAGGGCGAGAGGTCGAAGTCGCGCGGCAGCACGAGCCGCGGATGCGGACTGCGGATGCGCGTGCCCCAGGGGAAGAGCCCGTCCGCCTTCTCTTCGCGGACGCTGGCGGGGAGGACGGGCAGGATCGGATAGCGCACGCCGAGGAAGGCCTGCGCAATCAGGCTAGCGGCCGAGGTCCACGAGCTGACGCCGGTCGTAGCGGTCCCCGATGTGGGCGACGACTTCGTCCACCACGCGCTCGCCGTCGGCGGCGGAGAGGCAATACGGCCGGCAGACGCGCACGTTGTAGTCCACGTACTTGCTGAGGGGAACCGGGAACACGCCGTGGTCGAGGTCGGCTTCGACGACCAGGTATGCGGCTTCGTCACCGTAGAGTTCCCGGTAGCGGGCGCTGGCGTTCCCACGGAGCGGGCGGTCCCCGACGTAGATGCTCGAATGCGACCAGGAGCTCTGCGTCACGTACTTGATGATCTGGGCGATGCGCGTCTTGCCCTCGACGAGCAGCACGTCGCCGGGCCGGATGTGCTTCTTCAGGTTCTCGAGGTTGTTGGGAATCCGGCGCTGGTAGCTCCGCACGTCCTGGTTGAGGAACCGGACCAGCACGTCGGAAAGGGCACGCTGGACCCCCAGGGGTCACCTCCGAGCGGAGTCGATCCCTAGCCTTCCTTGGTGACCAGCACGCGCAGGTTCGCCGTTACCTCCGGATGGAGCTTGATCGCCACTTCGTGCTCGCCGAGCTTCTTGATCGGCTCCTCGAGCTGGACCTTGCGCTTGTCGATCTCCACGCCCTTGCCGCGCAGGAAGTCCGCGATGTCGCCGGACGTCACGGAGCCGTAGAGCGCGTCGTTCTCGCCCACCTTGCGCGGGGCGATGTAGCGCAGGGAAGCGATGCGATCGGCGACGGCCTGGAACTCCGACTTCTCCTTGGCCAGCCGCAGCTCGTGCGCCTTGCGCTCCTTGGCGATCATGGCCTTGTTGGCCTCGCTCACCTGCATGGCCAGCCCGCGGGGAAGAAGGAAGTTGCGGCCGTAGCCCTCCGCCACCTTCACCACGTCGCCGCGGCGTCCCAGCTTGTCGACGTCCTGCCGAAGAATCACTTCCATCGAGAACTCCGTAAAGTAGCGGGACACCGCCATCCCGTATCACAACGAAATCGACTTACATGGGGGGTGCTGCGCACCCCCCAAACCCCCCGCGTGGGCCAGCCGGAGGGGCCAGAACGTGCCCCCGACGACGCACGCGCGGAGATCATGCGCGGGCCTCTGGCGGCTCGGCCCACTTGCGGAAGTCGAACCAGATGTCGAACAGGCCGATGAGGGCCAGGATCTGCGGCGCCCACGGGTTGATGAGCACCAGCACCAGCACCGCCGCCCGCAGCAGCGGAGGCGCGGCCAGGCGCTGGGCGTAGAAGCAGACGACGGCCAGCCCCTGCAGCCCGAAGAAGAAGGCCAGGATGAGCAGGCCGTTGTAGGCGGCGGGCCGCAGCAGGGGTGAGAGCACGGCCAGGCCCAGGGCCACGAAGGCCACCGCGAGCCCGAAGGGCCAGCGCACGCCTTCGAACTCGCCGGCGTCGAGCCATCCCGGGTCGCGCCGCCGCAGGTACAGCCGCAACAGGGAGGCGTTGATCAGCACGAAAAGGGCGACGACGATGATGTAGGCGGCGGGATACACGACGAGCATCGCCTCGTAGGCGGCGGCGGCCTGCTCGGCGAACGCGTCCACCTGCTCGGCGGGCATGCTCGCCCGCATCCCCTCCAGGAACTCCCGCGAGCGCGAGTGCTCGAAGGAAGCCAGGGCGAGCGCGCGCATCGAGTCGTTCAGGAAGACGAGCGCCGTGCACGCCTCGAGAGCGAGGAGGCCGAACGCCCATCCGCACCCGCGCAGCATCCCCCGGCCGCGCGCCATCGACTCGCCGATCAGCAGTATCGGCGCGACGAGCAGGAGGTAGATCAGCCCGGGAAAGCCCCCGACGAGCGAGCCGAGGAGCGCGGCCGCCGACACCGTGCCCAAGAGGGCCGGCACCATCCCGTGCCGGAGGCGAACGACGAGCAAGGGGAACGGCGCCAGCAGCGCGAACGGGACGAGGAGGGGCAGATGCACGCACGCCCCGAACATGAGGGCGGAGAACAGCGCCGCGCCCAGGGCCCCACCGGTACGGGGCTCGGGTCTCTCTCGAACGCGTGCCGTCAGCAACGATTCGGGCATCGGCCCCGGTGCGGAGGGCGGAGGCGGCGCGCGCCGCCCCCGCTCCGCGCGCGCCTCAGTCCGCGGCGAAGGGCAGGAGCGCGATGTTGCGCGCCCGCTT
>QHVP01000388.1 GCA_003222295.1 Acidobacteriota bacterium
GTGGTGCCCATCCCTCCGCGCAAAGGCGATTGGAGCGAGACCGTGCTGCCCAAGGCGCGCGAGGCGGTGGAGGCGCTGCGCGGGGCCGGCGTGCGCGTGCACCTCGACGATCGCGACACCCAGCAGCCGGGATTCAAGTATGCGGACTGGGAGATGCGCGGAGTGCCCTTGCGCCTCGAGATCGGACCCAAGGACGTGGAAAAGGACCAGTGCGTCCTGGTCCGGCGCGACACGCGCGAGAAGGTCTTCGTGCCCCTCGCCTCCGTCGCGGAGCGTGCGCGCGAGCTGCTCGGGTCCATCCAGGACGGGCTTCTGGACCGGGCCCGGCGCTTCGTCGCGGACAATACGACGCGGGTGGGCACCTACGACGAGTTCAAGCGGGTCATGACGGAGAAGCGCGGGTTCATCGTGGCCGGCTGGTGCCGGTCCGCGGATTGCGAGTCCAGGATCAAGGAGGAGACGAAGGCCACCGTTCGCGTGATCCCGATCGAGGGCACCCCCGCCGCGGGCGCCTGCGTGCGCTGCGGCCAGCCCTCGTCCGGCGAGGTCTATTTCGCGCAGGCCTATTAGGAGTGTGTCCGAGGATTGCCATGGGGGCACTCGGACACATTCCTGAGAAGGCGGGCGGCGGAGCCGCCCGACTGGCCCTCGTCGCGCCCCTGCTCTTCGCGTCCGGCGCCTGCGCCCTCGCGTATCAGACGGCCTGGACGCGCGAGTTCCGCCTCGTCTTCGGCGCCTCCACCGCCGCCTCCGCCGCGGTGGTGGCCGTGTTCATGGGCGGGCTGGGCCTGGGTGGTTGGCTCATCGGCTCGCGCGCCGATCGCCGCCCCAACCCGCTCCTGTTCTACGCTCGGCTCGAAGCCCTCGTCGCGACCACGGCCGCGGTGACACCCTGGCTCCTGGCGCTCGTCCGCCAGGCCTACATCCGCCTCGGGGGCACGGCCGCCCTCGGACCACAGCTCGGCACGCTCGCCCGCCTGATCCTGGCCGGGCTGGTGCTCTTCGTGCCGACCGTGCTCGCTGGTGGAACGCTGGGCGCGGCGGCCCGCGCGGTCGAGGGGGAGGGCGACGCGCCGCGCCGCGCCACCGCGGTCCTCTACGGAGTGAACACGATGGGCGCGATGGCCGGGTGCCTGGCCACCACGTTCTTCATGCTCGAGACGTTCGGCACGCGGCATACCCTGTGGCTGGCCAGCCTGACCAACCTCCTGGTGGCCCTGGGGGCGGCCGTCCTGGCCCGCGCGCAGGGCATGGGCCTCGTGCCCCCGGTCACCGACGAAGTCCCGACCGCCGACCGCGCGGCGGCGGCCTCTCCACGGTTCGTGCTCGCGGCCGCCGCTATCGTCGGGTTCGCGTTCTTCCTCATGGAGCTGGTGTGGTATCGCATGCTCGGTCCCATCCTCGGCGGCACCGTCTACACGTTCGGGCTCGTGCTGGCAGTGGCCCTGGCCGGCATCGCCCTCGGCGGCCTCGCCTACCCGTTCGTCGTGGGACAGCGCGCTCCGAGCCTCACCGCCTTTGCCGTGAGCTGCCTGGCCGAGGCGGCCTGCCTCGCCGTCCCCTACGCGATCGGAGACCGCCTGGCCCTCCTCGCGCTGCGCCTCCGCCCCGGATCGGGCGCGGGCCTCTGGGCTCACGTCCAGGGATGGACGGTCGTGACCGCGATCGTGGTCCTGCCCGCGGCCGCGGTGGCGGGCACGCAATTCCCGCTCCTGATCGCGCTGCTCGGCCGCGGCCGCGATCGCGTCGCGCGCCACGTGGGCCTCGCCTACTTCTGGAACACGGTCGGGGGGATCGCGGGTGCCCTCGCCGGTGGTTTCGGACTGCTTCCCGTTCTCACCGCACCCGGATGCTGGCGTGCGGCCGCGCTGATGCTGGTGGCCCTCGCTCTGGCCGCGCTCCTGGCCACTCCCAACCGGCCGCGGCCCGTGCTTGCCCTCACACTCATCGGGGCCGCCGCCGTCGCGGTTTCGCTCCTCGCCCTTCCCGGCCCGACCGCCGCCTGGCGGCACAGCGGCGTCGGTGTGGGCCGCGTCATGACCCTCGGCCCCGGTCCACTGCGCGGACCCAACGGCTATCGCGCCTGGATCAACGATTCCGGCCGGTTCGTCCTCTGGGAAAGGGAAGGTGTCGAGAGCAGCGTCGCCGTGCAGGCCTTCGCCGGCCTCGCCTTCGTGGTCAACGGCAAGATCGACGGCAACGCCCGCAACGACGCCCCCACCCAGGTCATGGGCGGGCTGCTGGGAGGCTTGCTTCGCCCGGAGGTGCATCGATCGCTGGTCATCGGCCTGGGAACGGGAAGTACCGCGGGCTGGCTGGCGGACGTCCCGGGCATGGAGCGTACGGACGTGGTCGAGCTGGAGCCGGCTATCCTCCACGTCGCGCGCTCGTGCGCGGCCGTCAACCGGCGCGCCCTGGACAACCCGCGTGTGCACGTCACCAGCGGAGACGCGCGCGAAGTCCTCATGACCGGGCGCGGACGGTACGACCTCGTGTTCTCGGAGCCTTCCAATCCCTACCGGGCGGGGATCGCCAGCCTCTTCACGCGCGAGTTCTATCAGGCCGTCGATTCACGGCTCTCCTCCGACGGAGTCTTCCTGCAATGGGTTCAAGCCTACGAGGTGGACGAGCGCACGATCTCCACGATCCTGGCCACCCTGGCCGCCGTGTTCCCGGAGGTGGAGGTCTGGCAGGTCCACAACGTCGATCTCGTCCTCGTCGCCTCCCGGCGGCCCCTGCGCCACGAGGCCGCCGCCCTCGAGGCGCGCATGCGTCAGGAGCCGTTCGCGAGCGCGCTCCGCGATGCCTGGCGCGTGACCGATGTCAGTGAGCTGCTGAGCAGGTTCGTGGCCGGACCTGCCCTCGCCCGGCACGTCCTGGCCATGGGCGAGGAGATCAACACGGACGACCGCAACTCGGTCGAGTTCTCGTTCGCACGCACGGTTGCGCAGAACACCGTGTTTGACGTGAAGCGCATGCGTACCATCGCCGCCGCCCTCGGCGCCGACCGGCCGGCCGTCAGCGGGGCCATCGACTGGGACCGGGTGGCGCGGCATCGCGTCGAGATCTACACCATCGCTTCCGACTGGGAGTCCCTCTCACGTCGCGCATCGGCCGAAGAACGCGACCGCGTCACCGCCCACAGGTTGTATGCGAACGGGCGCCTGGCCGCCGAGGGCCTCGCGGAGCGCGGAGACACGGACGCGGCGCCGTACATCCGGGCCCTGGGCGCGGCCGTCCCGGCGGAGGCGGATGCGGCGGCGGCGCGCCTCGCCTACCGGCTCGGACGGTTAGACGTCGCGGTCGACGCCCTCGTCTCCGCCTTCACGCGTTACCGCGGCGATCCCTGGCCGAGCCAGGTGGCGATGGGGCGTGGCCTCGCGCTGGCGCGGGAGATCGCGGCCGCGAACCCGGAGACGGCGCCCCGGCTGTACGACGCGCTGGCGCTGCCGTTCTCGGTGCGCGCGCTCGAGCAAGACAGGCTCTTCTTGCGCGTGCTCGTCGCGCGCTCGGGCGGCCTGTGGGAGCGCTGCCGAGACGCGATGGCGCCGCTGGAGCCGCACCTGCCCTGGCGGCCGGACATGCTGCGGGCGCGCGCCGACTGTTATCAGCAAGCCGGCGACCAGCGGGCCAAACGGGCGGCCGCGGACCTGCAGGAGTTCCTCGAGGCCGACCCGTCGGCGCGACATCCGACGACGCCCGCGCCGGCGCGGTAACATACGCGCCGCGGCGGCGCTTCGATCGAGTGGCACATCGGGCGAAGCACCCGGTGAGACGGTTCCGGAAGCGTCACAGCGACGGGTGCGCGAGCGTGCCCGCTCCGTACGGTAGGAGAGCGCGGCGCCGATGCCCCCGCGTGGGAGGAGCGATGGAACCCCTGGTCGCAATGGCCGTGGTCGCGGTCGTGGCGCTGCTTCTGGCCTCGCCGTTCCTGGCGGTGTTCGCGTTCGTGCGCCTGCAGGCCCTGGCGCGTGAGCTGGGCGACGTGCGGGCCGAACTCGGCATGCTGCGGACGCGCATGGACCGCTGGACAGCGTCTCCGCCCATCACCACGACTCCGCCTCCCGTCTCGGCCCCGGCCGCGCCGCCCCCGGTGCCGCGACCTGTCGCTTCGGCGCCACCTGCGCTGCCCCCGCTCACCCCGACGCCGCTGCCGGCGGCCGCTGCGCACGAAAGACCGGCGCTTGCGCCTTCGGAGGCGAGCGTGCCCCGGCGATCGTCACCCATCGCGCCCCCGCGGCCTCCCGCCGGCGACTTCGCTTCGAACCTCGGCCCCAAGATCCTCGCCGCCGGCGCCGGCCTCGCGTTCGTGGTGACGCTGGGCCTGTTCGTGAAGATCGCATGGGACAACAACTGGGTCGGCCCGACCGGGCGCGTCCTGTTCGGGGCCGTCTTCGGGCTCGGTCTCCTCGCCGGTGGCGTGCGCCTGCTGCGGCGCGAGTATCGCCCGCTCGGTCAGGCCCTGGCCGGGGCGGGGCTGGCCGGTCTCTACACGTCCGCGTTTGCCGCGCACGCCTTCTATCACCTGATTCCGCGCGGCGCGTCGGGAACGCTGATGGTCGCCATCACCGGCTCCGCCGTCCTGCTGGCGGCACGCCTCGACGCACGGATCCTGGCCGCGCTGGCCTGGATCGGCGGCTACATGACGCCGCTGCTGCTCTCGACCGGCGAGGACAAGGCGCTCGCCCTCTTCCTGTTCCTGGCCGTGCTCGACGCCGGCGCCCTGATCCTCGACCACCGCAAGCCGTGGCCGGAAACGGTGCCGCTCGCCCTGCTGGGCACGATCCTCCTTTATGGCGGCTGGTACGCCCAATTCTTCACCCCCGAGCACTTCGAGACCGCCGCCTTCGGTCTGGTGCTCTTCACGGCGCTCTTCGCGCTGGGAATGGCGCCCAAGGAGCGCGGCCTGGGTCTCGGCGCCATCTTCACGATGGCCGGCCTGGGGCTGAGCGTGCTCGCCGGCAGCGCCGATCGTCCGGAGATCCTGCTCCTGCTCGCCCTCGCCCTCGGCGCGGCGGCCGTCCGGGAGGCGGCGCGCCGGCACTGGGCGTTCGTATTGCTGGGCGGGCTGGCCATGGGCCTGCCCCTGCTGACCTGGTGCGGCGCCTACTATCGGGCGGACGCGTTCGGCATCGCCGCCGCCTGGGTCGTCGGCGCCCTGCTGATCCTTACCGTGCCCTGGGTCGGGGGCGCGGTCACCCCGCCGGTGGCGATGGAAGGCGCGGTCCTGATCGGCGCCGCCCTCGTCTCGATCGGGCTGTGCCACGCCACCAACCGTCCGCCCGCCCTGCTCGCATACCTGCTTGCGCAGGCCGGCGTCGCGATCC
>QHVP01000389.1:0-5566 GCA_003222295.1 Acidobacteriota bacterium
CCGGTCGTAGAAGTCGAAGAGCACCTCGGCCAGAGGCAACTGGCTCGTGACCTCCATCCGGCCTGCGGCCAGGAAGTGGTAGGTGGTTTCCACCCCGCGTCGCTCGCGGCACAGCTCCATCACCGCCCCCAGGTAGCGTTCGGGGGTCATGATGGCCGCCTTGATGTACGGCTCGTAGGCCTCCTTGATCTGGGCCGGGTCCGGATAGAAGCTCGGGTTGTCGATCCAGACCTCCTTGTCGTTGTTGAGCACGATCCGATGGCGGACCGAGGGCGCGGAGAGGATCAGCGAAAGGTCGTACTCGCGCTCGAGCCGTTCCTGCACCACGTCCAGGTGCAAGAGGCCCAGGAATCCGCAGCGGAAGCCGAAGCCCAGAGCCGACGAGCTGTCCTTCTCGTAGATGAGGGCCGCGTCGTTCAGCTTGAGCTTCTCGAGTGCCTTGGTCAGGTCCTCGTAGTCGTCGGGCTCCGCCGCGGGCCGGTCGGCCTCGGTGAGGGTGTCGCCGATGGCCAGACCCGCGAGGCTCTTCATGCCGGCCAGCACGTAACCGACCTCCCCCGCCGACAGCTCGGGCACCGGCACCCGCTTGAGGCGCTGGTTGCCGACTTCCTCGACCTTGTGCTCGGCATCCGAGTGCATCAGGCGCACACGGGTCGGGACCTTCAGCTTGCCGTCGAAGAGCCGCACCAGCAGCACCGCGCCGCGATAGGAGTCGTACTGGGCGTCGAAGAGCAGCGCCTTCAGCGGCGCCTCGGGATCACCCTTGGGCGGCGGAAGCTTGGTGACGATCGCCTCCAGCAGCTCGTCGATGCCCGTGCCCATCTTGGCCGAGACCTGGACCGACTCGAACGGGTCGAGCCCGAGGTCGCGATCGATCTCCTCCATCACCCGGTCCACCTCGGCGGACGGCAGGTCGATCTTGTTGATCACGGGGACGATCGTGAGGCCGAACTCCATGGCGAGATAGAGGTTCGCGACCGTCTGCGCTTCCACCCCCTGGGAGGCGTCGACGACCAGGAGCGCGCCCTCGCAGCTCATCAGCGAGCGGCGCACCTCGTGGGAGAAGTCGACGTGCCCGGGCGTGTCGATCAGGTTGAGCTCGTACGTCTTCCCGTCCCTGGCCGTGTACGGCAGGGTGACGGTGTTCGCCTTGATCGTGATCCCGCGCTCCCGTTCGAGGTCCATGGAGTCGAGGATCTGGTCGCGGAACTCCCGGTCTTCCACCCCCCCGCAGCGCTGGATGAGGCGGTCGGCCAGCGTCGACTTGCTGTGGTCGATGTGGGCGATGATGCAGAAGTTGCGGATATGGTCCATGGTCCCCTGGCGCTTCGCTCCGCGAAAGGCGCAGAATCGTCAGTCTAGCCGAATGGAAACCTTTGGAGCGTTCGCGTTCGCCGGCGCCGTTGCCCTCCTCCTCGGCGGCGCCGGTGACGCGGCCGAGGTCGCGCCCGCGCGGCCCGATGTCGCGAAGCCTCTGCCGCTCGCCGCCGTGCGGCTCACCGGTGGGCCGCTCAAACGCGCGCAGGACCTGGACGCGGAGTACCTGCTCGCGCTTCAGCCCGACCGGATGCTCGCCCTCTACCGCGAGCGGGCGGGCCTGGCGCCGAAAGCGGAGCCGTACCCGGGCTGGGACGGCGACGGCCGAAACCTCAGCGGCCATATCGCCGGCCATTACCTCTCGGCCGTCAGCCTCATGTGGGCGGCCACCGGCGATCCGCGGTTCAAGGAGCGCTCCGACTACATCGTGGGCGGACTGAAGGAAGTCCAGGACAAACACGGCGACGGCTTCCTCTTCGCCCAGAAGGGCGCCCGCGAGTGCTTCGAGAAGATCGTCAAGGGCGAGATCCGGTCCGCCCCCTTCGATCTCAACGGTCTCTGGGTGCCCTGGTACGTGTTGCACAAGACGATGGCCGGCCTGCGCGACGCCCACCGCTACACGGGCAACCGCGTCGCCCTCGAAGTGAGCCTCAGGGCCGCCGCCTGGGTGGAGGGCGTCCTCGCCAAGCTGGACGAGCAGCAGGTGCAGGCGATGCTCGCCACCGAACACGGAGGCATGGCCGAAGTACTGGCGGACCTCTACGCCGACACTGGCGACCGGCGCTGGCTCCTCCTCTCGCACCGCTTCGACCACCACGCCGTGCTGGATCCCCTGAAACGCCAAGAGTACCGCCTCTCCGGCCTGCACGGAAACACGAACATCCCCAAGCTGATCGCGGCGGCCGTGCGCTACGGGTACGAGGGCGAGGCCGACGACCTGCGCGCGGCCGACTTCTTCTGGGAGCGGGTGGTGCGCCATCACACCTTCGCCACGGGCGGGCACAGCAAAGACGAGCACTTCCGCGATCCCGACCGCTACGGCGAGATCGTGGACGGCCGCACCGCCGAGTCGTGCAACGTCTACAACATGCTCAAGCTCACCCGAAGGCTCTTCGCGCTGCAACCGAAGGTCGACTACGCCGAGTTCGAAGAGCGCGCGCTGTTCAACCACGTGCTCGGGTCGATCGATCCGGCCGACGGCTCGACCTGCTACATGGTCCCGGTCGGCCGCGGCGTGCGGCGGGAGTACGCCGACATGGAGCGCAGCTTCACGTGCTGCGTCGGCACCGGCCTCGAGAACCACGCGCTGCACGGGCTCGGGATCTACTACGAGTCGGGCGACCGGCTGTGGGTGAACCTCTACGTGCCCTCGCGCGCGGAGTGGACGGCGAAGAAGGCCCACGTCACGATGGCGACGGACTTCCCGGAAGGCGACCACGCGACTCTGACCCTCGCCGTCCCGTCTCCGCAGCGATTCACGCTGGCCCTGCGCCGCCCGGGCTGGGCGGCCGCGGGGTTTGCCGTGACGGTCAACGGGGAAGACGTCAAGGCCCTGCCCCCGCCGCCCGGGTACGTCGAGCTGGATCGGACCTGGAGGGACGGCGACGTGGTGGCGGTCACGATGCCCAAGGCGCTCCGCCTCGAGCCCACGCCCGACAACCCGCGCCGGGTGGCGATCCTCTGGGGACCGCTCGTGCTCGCCGGCAACCTGGGCCCGGAGCCCGAGAGAGGTCTCGGCGACGACATGCGCGGCCCGCTGCCGCAGGCGCCGCCCATGATCGCCGCCGAGCGCGCCGCGATCGATTGGATCAAGCCGGCGCCGGACCGTCCCGGCGAGTTCCGGACCGAAGCCGCCGTCGAGGGCCGAGACCTTCCGCTCGTCCCCTTCTACCGGCTCCACCGCCGCGTGTATGCCGCGTACTTCGACCTGTTCACTCCCGCCGAATGGGACAAGGAGGTCGCGGCGGTGTCGGCGGAGCGGGAGCGGCAACGCGGCCTCGAACGGGCGACCGTCGCCTACGTAAGGTCCGGCGAGGACCAGTCCGAGCGCGACTTCAACATGCAGGGCGAGGAGACGTCGCTCTTCGTGGAGCCGATCAGCGGGCGCCGCGGCCGCCGTGGGCGGAAGTGGTTCTCCTTCGACCTGCCCGTGGACCCGGCGAAGCCCCTGGCGCTCGTGGTCACGTATCACGCCGACCAGCCGCGGGCGCGCAGCTTCGAGATCCTGGTCGGCGGCGAGCGCGTCGCCGAACAGACGCTTCCCGGCAGCGGCGCCGGACGGTTCCTCGACGTGGAGTACCCGCTGCCCACGCGCCTGGTCGAAGGCAGGCAGAAGGTGACCGTACGGTTCCAGGCCACGCAAGGGCGGGAGATCGCGCCGGTGTTCGGGGTCCGGGTCATTCGCGCCCCGTAGACCTCAGGAGAAAGGACTTCATGGTGCTCACTCCCGAAGACGTCGCGATCGGCCGCCGCAACTTTCTCAAGGCGATGGCGGGGGCGCCTCCCCTCCTCGCCTTCGGGGTCGCCGCCGCCCTGCGCGGTCCCATCCGCGGCGGGCCGGTCAAGGCCGGCTTCATCGGACCGGGCTCGCAGGGCAAGGTCCTCCTCGGCCAATGCAACAAGGACTTCGTCGACCTTCGGGCCGTGTGCGACATCAACCCCCAGCGCCTGGACGAGGCCGCCGACAGCCTCGTGAAGATGGGCTGGCCTGCTCCGCGGAAATACGAGGACTGGCGGGAGATGCTGGCGAAGGAAGACCTCGAGGCCGTCCTCATCGCCACCCCGCGAGAAGATGATGGCCTACGACATGGAGGGATGCCGTCGGATGGCCGCGGCCGCCCACAAGCATGGGAAGCTGCTCGAGGTCGGATACAACCGCTTCTACGACCCGAACTATCAGGCCGCCTACGAGCACGTGATCCGCCCCGGCCTCCTGGGCGAGGTCTACCACGTCCGGCTCATGTATCACCGGAACCGGTCCTGGCGGCGGGACACCAAGCCTCCGTCCGCGGATTACAGCCCCGCCCGCTGGGGCTATCCGACCTGGGACCACCTGTGCAACTGGCGCCTCTACCGCAAGTACTCGCAGGGGCTGGTGGCGGAGCTGGGCGGCCACCAGATCAGCACGACCAGCCTCTTCCTCGGCGCTTCGCCCACCGCGGCCCTTGGCAGCGGCGGCATCTATCGCTTCAAGGACCGCGAGGTCAACGACCACGTCTTCGTGACCCTGGAGTATCCCCAGGGCCGGACGGTCACGTTCTCCTCGATCGAGTCCAACGACTTCGACCACATCACCGAGCAGTTCATGGGCACGCGCGGCACCCTGATCATCGGACGCGAAGGCGAGGTGCTGCTCTTCGGGGGAGGAGACGAGGGCAAGAAGATCGAGTCCGAGGCGAGGCCCACGGGCATCGAGGTCACGCCCCGCACGAGTGGCGCGGTGATGGAGGCGTCTCCCCTATCGGTTGGAGGTCGCGACGTTCTGCGCGGCGATCCGCGCCGGCGCCCCCCTGCGCTGCGGGGTGGACATGGCCCTCAAGACCACGGCCGCCTGCCTGGCCGCCAACGAGGCCATGGACAAGAAGGTACGCGTCGAGATCCCTACCGCCTGAGCCGCGACCACTCTCCGGAGACGGCCCCCGCCGTCTCCGCCTCGAGCGCGTCGATTGCCGCCCCCGGGTCCTTGCCGTCGGTGGCCGCGTTCTTGTACGGACTGGCCGGGCCGAGGCGGTCATTGCCGCGCGCGAGGTCCACGAAGCCGACCTCGGCATCGGTGGCGGGAAAGAAGTTTCCCGGATACCCGGAGTAATTCGCGGGCGTGCTGCCCACGAGGACGTTCCCGGTGAAGACGGGAGCGAGGTAGAACGTGTCGAGCGTCTGGCTGCCGTCCCCGGTGACGAGCGGGGTCGGGGGCGGCCAGCTCTTCGTCCCTCCCGTGAATCCGTGCGTGGTCTTCCCGGCAATGTTGTTGCGGAACGTGAAGGAGCGGTGCACGGCGAGGGGCTTGTCTCTCGTGTACGCGGTCCAGGCGTTCGAGAACCCCGTGTTGTGCTCGACGGTCAGGTCAAGGATCCCGGTGTCGCGAGAATCGAGGGAGAGGAACTGGAAGAGCCGCCCCGTCCCTCCCCAGTTCACGGAGCTGATGTCGTCGAGCAGGTTGTCGCGAATCAGGATGCGCCGGGTCTGCCGGCTGGGGAAATTGTCGTCCGCGGCGAGGATGTTGAACCCGCCCCCGGAGTGACGGAGGACG
>QHVP01000389.1:5618-6648 GCA_003222295.1 Acidobacteriota bacterium
TTGTGCTCGAGGAGATTGCCCTCGGCGAGCACGCGGCGGGCGTTCTTCAGCTCGAAGATGTTCTTGACCGACCACGGCCTCGCGGCGTAGGTCGGATGCCCGATCTTCCAGGACAGGGGCTTGAAGAGATGGTTGCCGCGGATCTCGATGTCGGAGGGGACGAGACCCGGTATGGAGGGATCGGCTCCCCCGAACATGAGGTTCTCCCCCGCTCCTTCGAGATGGTTGTTGACGACCTTGAAGGGGCCGGGTCCGTTCCAACCCGAGATCGCCTGTGAGTCCGCTCCCACTTCGTGGAAATCGGAGAGATAGCAGTCCACCACGGCCATCCGGGCCCCGTTCAGGGCGATGCCGCGCCGGACGCCGCCGGTGGGCGTGCCGTGGATATAGCAGCGGTCGAAGATGATGTCGGTGGGCACCTGACTGAGTGAAGTCTGCCCGCCTTCTGACTCCAGGTAGACGACGTTGTTGTCCGAGTAGGGCCCGGTGCTCTTGGTGGCGCCCCTCGCGGTGACTTCGATCCCGACGAGCCGGTAGTGGTGCGCGGCCGCCGCGGTCCTGATGGCCGGCGCCCGGTTGGGGGTGTCTATCTTCGGCATGAGGCTCGCCTGCGAGGGCGAGACACGAGTGCCGGGGTGGGGGAGACGCGCATGCGCCGACGAACGGATGTAGATCCAATCCGTCCCCGGTTTCCTGGGCAGGACGAAGTTGCCGGTGAAGGTGGCACCGGCACTCAGCTCGATCACGTCTCCCGGCTCCGAGGCATCGAGGGCGGCCTGGAGATCGCCGCCGGCCCTCACGCGGATGAGCTTGCCGCGCGTGGACGGAGAGTATCTGGTGTCGACGAAGACGCGCGGCAATTCGGGTCCGGTCTGGGCGAGGGCTCGGGGGGGCAGCAGCAGGGTCGTGGGGACACACGCAAGGATCAGAGCGAGGTGGACGCGACGGGCGGGCGAGCCGCTTCCCGAAAACATGGTGGTCTCCGTTCTCGAAGGCTGACCCTCGACTCGAATCCTACCTGAGGAGCCAC
>QHVP01000391.1 GCA_003222295.1 Acidobacteriota bacterium
AACTGGACGAAGAGCTTGCCGCTGGTCCGCGAGCCGCCGATGAGGCTGGTGAGCTGCTGGGCCACGGAGACGAGCCCGCCGCCGTTGTAGCGCAGGTCGAGCACGAGCTCGTTCGCGCCCGCGCTCTCGAGCTGCGCGAAGGCCTGGTCGAGGGCGGCGGTGGCGGGCGTCACGAAGTTCCGGAAGTTGATGTAGCCCACCACGCGTCCGCCGCTGGCGAAGGTGCGGGTGAGGGAGGCGGTCGGGATGGTGACGACGCGCTTGGTCATCTGCACGTCGTGCACGGTCCCCCCGACGTCGCGGAACTGCATCGTGCCCACCGTGCCCACCGTCGAGGGCCCGAAGATCGTGTTGATGTCGCCGGTGGAGACGAGGCTGGCCAGCGCGCGGCCGTTGACGACCAGGATGTGGGCGCCCCGCTCCAGGCCCGCCTCCGCGGCGGGGCTGGCCGGATAGACCTCGGTCACGCGCCAGTCGTCGCTCGTCACCAGCATGGTTCCGAACCCGAAGCCGATGAACTGGCTGTCCGAGAAGAAGGCGTCGTTGGACGCGCGGTCGGTGATGAAGCTGTACGTGTGGTCGAGCGCCTTGTAGCGGACGGCCTCGAGGTAGGCGTCGGGGGAGGAGAAGGACGCGGGATCCGGATCGGGCAGCTCCTTGTACCAGTAGTAGATGTCGCGCAGCGTCGTGCGCACGAACTGCACCCGCCCGAGGGTGGAGCAATCCTCGAGGGCGCTGTTGACCGCTTGCGCGACGTCGGCCGCGCTGCAGCCCCACGAGCCGACAGCCACGCCGGCGACGACCGCCAGCCCCACCACTAGAGCGACCCTTCGACCCCTCATGTTCGCCTCCCGCCCCAAAGGTACCACCACCGGCGGTACCGGCCGCTACAATCGGGGAGCGGCGCGTGGCTCGACCCTCCGGTCAGCGGACGCTGCGGGGTACCCATCCATGCCTGTCGCCTTGCCGGATGCCGAGATCCAGGACGCCGAGCGGCGCGCCCGCGCGGCGCTCCGGACCGCACCCCCGACCCTCTCGCCGGGCGAGGGCCCCAACCGCTACGCGCTGGAGGCGCAGCGGGAGGTCCTCGATTTCATCCGCGAGGTCGGTCCACCCGCCGTGCTGCGCCTCGTCGAGGAGATCCGCCGCCTGCGCGCGGAGCAGGCGAAGCTGATCGAACGCCTCCGCAGCGTGGAGACCTGGAACACCGAACCCTGAGCGACACGCGCCCCCGCCCCTCCGCCCGGCCCGGATTGCGCGCACGCTTCGGGGCGTTCGTGGCCGAGCAGGATCCCCACGCGCTTCCCCTCGCCCTCGACGCGTGGGGGGAGGCGGTGGTCGCCACGCCGGACGAGCGCGCGGCGGTGGCCATCGATGCCTTGCGCGCGCCCCTGCGGGAGTCGCTGCGGCGGCGTCTCGGACGTCCGGCTCCCGCCGGACTCGCGGAGGCCACGCCGGGGGTGGAGGCCGCCCAGCGCCTGGCGCGCGCGGGCACCGACCTGCTGGAAGCCTGCGACGGGTTCCTGCGGCGCGAAGCCATCGCCGCCTCCCTGACCCCCGCGGAGCGCCGCGAGCTGCTGCGCGGGATGGTGCTCACGCGCGCGGTCGACAACCGGCTCAAGGCCTTCTTCATGGGCAGCGAAGTGCAGTATCGCGGCGTGGGGTTCCAGGGGAAGGGCTTCCGCTCGCTGGGCCAGGAGGCGATCTACGCCGCGCCCCTGCGGCTGCGCCGCGGGTTCGCCCACCGCGCCCCGGACGGCTCGTGGCGTGGCGACGTGATCGCGCCTCTCATCCGCGATCTCGGCGCCGCCCTCGCCATGCGGCCGGAGGCGGAGACGGTGCGCATGGTGCTCAGCGCGCAGATGGGGAAGTCGGGCCCGCCCATGGACGGCCGCGACCTGCACATCGGCGATTTCGGATGGGGGATCCTGCCCGCCGCCGCCCCCCTCGGCATCTCGACCCTCACCATCGCCGGCATCGCGATGGCGTTCGCCCGCGAAGACGCCGGCCTCGGCTGCCCGGAGTCTTCTGCGTGGAGAACAACCAGACCGCTCTCTCCACGCCCGTGGCGCACCAGTCCGCCGCGCGCGTGTTCGCGGACAAGGCGAAAGGCTACGGCGTCCCCGGGATCACGATCGACGGCACGGACCCGGAACAGGTCGCGGCCGCCTTCGCCTGGGCCGCCGAGCGGGCGCGCGCCGGCCGCGGTCCCACCCTCGTCGAGCTCGTCACCATGCGCATGTGCGGGCACGCGCACCACGACGACATGCTGTACCTCGGGCGCGACCCGCAGCCCTCCTGGTCCTATCCCGCGCCCTCGGAGCAGGGCTACGCCGACGCCGCCGCCTACGCCTTCTGGGCGGCCCGCGACCCGATCCCGGGCTATGCGCGCCGCCTGGCCGCGGAGGGCACCATCGGCGAAGCGGACCTGGGCGTGCTGCAGCGCGAGGCGGAGGCCATGGTGGAGGCGGAGGCGCGCCGGGTGATCGAGGCGCCCTGGCCCGACGGTGGCCTCGTGGGCGTCGGCGTGCTGGCGGGAGAGTCCCCGCGCCGCCACGTCGAGGTGCTGGAGAAGCGGGCCGCGGCCGGCCTTGCCGCCGCGCTGCCGCCGCTCGATCCGGGGCCGCCCGTCGATCCGCGCGGGCGGACGTTCCTGAATGCCGTCATGCTCGGAGTGGGCGATGCGCTGCGCGCCGACCCTCGCGTGTTCGTCTACGGCGAAGACGTGGGTGGCAGGTACGGCAACGCCTTCCTGCTCCTGCGCCCGCTGCTGAAGGAGTTCGGCGACCGCATCCTGAACTCGCCGCTCGCCGAGGGGGGCGTGCTCGGCGTCTGCGTGGGCGCCGCCCTCATGGGCCAGCGCCCCATCGGCGAGATGCAGTTCAACGATTTCGTGGCCACCGGGTTCAACCAGCTCGTCAACAACGCGGCCAAGATCCGTTACCGCTGGGGTGCCTCCGTGCCCATGGTGGTGCGCATGCCCTGGGGCGGGCTGCGTCACGCCGGGCCCTACCACAGCCAGAACACGGAGCCTTGGTTCTACCGCACGCCCGGCCTGAAGATCGTGACGCCCTCCACGCCGCACGACGCGCGCGCGCTGATGGCGGCGGCGGTCGCCGATCCCGATCCCGTCCTCTTCTACGAGCACATCGCCCTCTACCGGGATCCGGGCGTCAAGCAGGCCCTCGAAGAGGCGGCGCCGGCGCCTTTGCCCCTGGGGCGCGCCGCCCTCCGCCGGGCGGGGAGCGACCTCGGCATCATCTCCTACGGCGCCTACGTGCACGTCGCCCGGCGCGTAGCGGAGCGGCTGGCGGCGGACGGCATCGAGGCCGCCGTCCTCGACTTGCGGACCCTCGCCCCCCTCGACCGCGCGGCCCTGCTTGCGGTGGCGCGTCACACCGGGAAGGTGCTCGTGGTGCACGAGGACTCGCGCACCGGCGGCATCGGCGAGAGCCTCGCCGCCGTCATCCAGGAGGAAGCTTTCGAGTACCTCGACGCGCCCGTGCGCGTGATCGGCGGGCTCGACACGCCGGTGCCGTACTCGCCGCCGCTCGAGGAGGCGTTCCTGCCCTCGGAAGCCCAGGTGGAAGCGGCGGCCCGCCTGCTCGCCCGATACTGACTCGCTACCGCTGACGGGCGAGGTCCTCCACGCGACAACCGACCGGTCGGCGGGTGATCTCCGGGTCTCCGGTGAGCAGGACGGCATCGTGAGCGGCCGCGGTCACGATCGCGAATGCATCCGCATAGGCGAGAGGGTGCTCTGCCTTGACCCGCGCGGCGGCCATGACCCGCTCGGGGGTGGCGAGATCCAGCGCGACCATCGGCCGCAGCAGCTCGATCGTCGCCGCCGCTTCCTGGCCGCCGACCGCGCGTTGAACGGTGTAGAACACCTCCCCGAAGTTGATCCAGCTCATCAGCGGACGACCCTGACGCATCACCTGACGGACTCGCCGCGCCGCGGGAGACCGACCCTCGAGGAAGCGCAACACGGCCCATGAGTCGAGGCAATAGGTTCGAGGGCTGCGCGACATCAGCGGCGCCGCTCGCGACGACGATCCGCCTCCAGTACCGCCAAGAGGTCGTGCCCGGCCAGGCGTCCCATCAGCAGGTCGGGGGATACGACGCGCTCGACGCGGATCCCATTGCCGTGGCGGGCAAAGACCACTTCGTCTCCGGGCTCCAGTCCGACCGCGTCGCGGAACGCTTTCGGGATCACGACCTGCCCTTTGCGGCCGACACGATGAGTCATACGACTGAGTATAACTTCAACGCGACTCGCCAGGAAGGGCCTGGCAAGTGCCTCGGCGCGTTGCCATCGGGATGAAGACGTCTAGAAGCGCACCGTCCAGGAGAGGCGGAAGCCGGGCCCCGCGTCGGTGGCGCGCGGCTGCAGCTTGAGGGTGACGAGGTCCACGGGCTGCCAGGTCGTGGACCGGGCCAGCCGTGCGATCCCGGCGCCCGCTCCCGCCCCCGCCGCGGTCAGCCCCGCCGTCCAGCCGATGCGCTCGCCCGCTCCGACCTCGTGACCGAGGAGTTCGCGCGTAATCAGGAAGGAGCCCGCGACGAGCCCGAGACCCGCGCCGATGAGAGCGCCGCGGCGGACGTGCTGGTGGACCCGGCGCACCTCCATGCGGGACATGGCTTGCAGGTCCACCAGCACCGCCTCCTCGCGTCCGGCGATGGTCAAGGTGGTCGAGGAGACGGCGACCACCGGCCCCTGGACGACGGGCCCCGGTAGCGTGGGCCAGGCGCGTACGTAATCACCGATGCGCAGGCGATGCGGC
>QHVP01000392.1:0-2672 GCA_003222295.1 Acidobacteriota bacterium
CTGCCGGCGCTGCGCTATCCGGATCTCCGCGCGGCCCGGGCGGCCCTGATGACCGAGGTAGACCGCTTCCTAGAACACGCCCGCACGCGCCCCGACACCCGGCACACCCATCCCATCTTCGGACCAATCGGCGTCGAGGACTGGTCCCGCACGCACTTCAAGCACGGCTGCCACCACCTCCTGCAGTTCGGTCTCATCGAGGTGGAGCCCTGAGCCACCGTCCGGTCTTCCGTCGTCCTGACGGCGCGCTTCAGGCTTCCGGCTGGCCCGCGATCCAGGCGTTGATGCGCGCTTCCAGTACGTCGAGGGGCAACGCGCCCGCGCCCAGCACCTCGTCGTGGAACCGCCTCAGATCGAAGCGCGCCCCCAGCGCCGCTACCGCGCGCGCGCGCAGCTCCTTGATCTTCAGCTCGCCGATCTTGTAGGCCAGGGCCTGGGCCGGCCAGACGATGTAACGGTCCACCTCGACCACGATGTCGTGCTCGGCCTTGCCCGCGTTGTCCGCGAAGTAGTCGATGGCCTGAGGCCGGCTCCAGCCCAGCGCGTGCATGCCCGTGTCCACGACCAGCCGGATGGCCCGCCACATCTCGTAGGTGAGCTGGCCGAACTTCGCGTAGGGATCCTCGTAGAAGCCCATCTCGGAACCGAGGCTCTCCGCGTAGAGGCCCCAGCCCTCGATGTAGGCGGTGTAGAAGCCGTGCCGGCGGAAGTCCGGCATCTCCGGCAGCTCCTGGGCGATGGCGATCTGGAGGTGGTGACCGGGCACGGCCTCGTGCAACGCGAGCGCTTCCATCTCCCATCGGGGCCGCGCGCGCAGGTCGTAGGTGTTCGCGAAGAAGCGCCCGGGCCGGCCCGCGGACGGCGACCCCGGCTCGTAGTACGCCGTCGTCTGGCTCTTCTCCGCGTAGGACGGGACGGCAGCGACGCCGTAGGGCAGGCGCGGCAGGGTCGCGAAGAGCTTGGGCAGCTCCGGGTCCACGCGCTTGCAGATGTCGCGATAGGCGACGAGGAGGTCCTCGGCCCGATCGAAGAAGAACCGGTCGTCCGTGCGCAGGAAGCCGACGAACTGCTGGAACGTCCCGTCGAAGTCCGCGCGCGCGATGACCGCGTCCATCTCCGCGCGGATGCGCTTCACCTCACCAAGGCCGATGCGATGGATCTCCTCCGCGCCGAGAGGGGTGGTGGTCATCTGGCGGATGGAGAAGGCGTACCAGGCCTCGCCGTCCGGAAGATCGCGGGCCGCGATCGTCTCGCGCGTGCGCGGCAGATACCGGCGTTCGAGATGGTCCAGGAGCCGGCGGTATGCGGGCGCCGCCGCCCCGGCGTACGCGCGCACGGCGGCCGCGCGCAATCGCTCCCGGGTGGGCGCGTCGATCGCGGGCGGAAAGGACAGGAAGGGCCGGAGGAGCGGGCTCGTGAGCGGGTCCTCGACGATCTGGTTGCGGAGCTGGTCGGGCACGTCGCGCAGGGTCACCCGCGGCGGCGTGATCCCGGTCTCCACGCCTTTCTCGAGGAGGGTGATCGTCTGGTCCACGAGCGTCGGCACCGCCTCCAGGCGCGCCAGCGCGTTCTCGAAATCGGACGCCTGGAAGTAGGGCATCAGCATCAAGGTCTGGGCGACGCTTTGCTGCACCCCGCCCATCTGCGTGATCGGCATGTACTCGCCCTTGAAGCGGCGCCCTTCCAGGGATTCCTCGACGTTGCGGCGGAAGAGGTCGTAGTGGACCTGGTCGGCGGGGCTCAGGGCGGCGCGGTCGATGGTGGCCAGGACGCGCGCCGGGATCTCCATCTCGCGATTGCGCCGCTCGTAGGCCTCGAGGGATTGATCGGTCCAGCGATGGTTTCGGCCGGGATCGCCGGTGTACGTGGCCAGCTCCGGGTACTCGTCGAGGGTGTAGGTCCAGTGCAGCCGGAAGAGCGCGTGCAGGCGCTCGCTCTCGGACTGCCACCCTCGCGAGTTCTCAATCTCTCGGGCCGCGGATTCGAGCATGCGCATGGATGATAGCGTGCTAACATCGCGGCCTAGATGCCCGAACCCCGGACTCCGGCCCGGGCGGGATCTCCTCCCGCGGCCAGCGAAGCCGACGCCGACCAGGCCCGGCGTCAGGCCGAACGTCTCCACCTTCCGTTCGACCCTCTCGAGACTCCCCCGGACGATGCGTCGCTGTGGGCGGAGACGCCGCTGGAGCTGCTGGTGCGCTTCGCGTGCGTGCCCGTCGGCCGCGAGGACGGACGACTGGTCCTGGCCTTCGGTGGCCTCGACGATCTCGCGCGCGTGGATGATGCCGAGTTCCATCTCGGCCAGCCCATCGAGCCGGTGGTGGCGCCGGCGTCGCGCGTGGCCGCTCTGCTCAAGCGCCACCGCGGCGGGGAGCTGCTCCTCGAGCAGGCCAGCGAGCCGCTGCGGCTTCAGCTCGTGGCGGACGACGAGTCGGAGATCGACGGCTCTCTCAAGGCCTTGCCGTCCGACTCCCCCGTCGTGCGCCTCGTGGACTCCCTGATCCTCGGCGCCATCGACCGCCGCGCCTCCGACGTGCACATCGAGACCAAGGACCGCGAGGTGCTCGCGAAGTACCGCATCGACGGCGTGCTCTACCCGGCGATCGAGCCGCTCGACAAGCGCCACCACGACACGATCGTCAGCCGCATCAAGGTGATGTCGGAGCTCGACA
>QHVP01000392.1:2699-5644 GCA_003222295.1 Acidobacteriota bacterium
CACGGCGAGGACGCCGTCATCCGCATCCTCGACAAGGAGTCGCTCAACGCCGCCTTCCGCAACCTCCGGCTCGACGTGCTCGGCTTCGGGGAGCCTGATCTCCGGAAGTTCCGCAAGTACATCACCGAGCCCTACGGCATGGTGGTGGTGACGTGACCGACGGGCAGCGGCAAGACGACCACGCTCTACGCGGCCCTGAGCGAGATCGCCACCCCCGAGGACAAGATCATCACCATCGAGGATCCGGTCGAATACCAGATCCCGCTCATCACCCAGGTGCCGGTGAACGAGAAGAAGGGCCTGACCTTCGCCCGCGGCCTGCGCTCGATCCTGCGCCACGACCCGGACAAGATCATGGTGGGCGAGGTGCGCGATCCGGAGACGGCGCAGATCGCGGTCCAATCCGCCCTGACCGGCCACCTCGTGTTCACCACCGTGCACGCCAACAACGTGTTCGACGTCATCGGCCGGTTCATCGCCATGGGGGTCGAGCCCTACAACTTCGTCTCCGCCCTCAACTGCGTGATGGCGCAGCGCCTGGTGCGGCTGCTGTGCACGCGCTGCAAGCGGCCGGGACATCCGGGGGAAACCCTGCTGCGCGAGTCGGGCCTCGACCCCGACGTGTACCACGACCAGGCCTTCTTCGAGTCCGTGGGCTGCGACGAGTGCGGGGGGACGGGATTCCTGGGGCGGACGGCGGTGGACGAGCTCCTCGACATGACCGATCGCATACGCCAGATGATCATGGAGCGGAGGCCCACGGGAGAGATCAAGCAGACGGCGCGCGAGGAGGGCATGACGTTCCTGCGCGACTCCGCCCTGGAGAAGGTCTTCGCCGGACTCACCACCCTGCGCGAGATCAACAAGGTGACCTTCGTTGCTTGAGGGAGGCCACGCCAACCCCGGCGAGGACGCCCGCCGTGCCCTCCTCGAGAAGGTGCGGCGCATCGCGGTCGTCGGGCTCTCCCCCAAGCCGTATCGCGACTCGCATCGCGTCGCGCGCTACCTGCAGGAGCGCGGTTACGAGGTCGTTCCCGTCTATCCGCGCGAGGAGACGATCCTCGGCGCGAAGGTGTACCGGCGGGTGCAGGACATCCCGAGCGGCGTCGACCTCGTGGACGTGTTCCGGCGCCGCGAGGAGCTGCCCGGCGTGTTCGACGACGCGCTGGCCGCCCGGTCGCCCGCCATATGGACCCAGCTCGAGTGCGTGGACGAGGCCAGTGCGCGGCGGGCCGTGGCGGCGGGCGTGACCGTCGTCATGGACCGCTGCATCATGGTCGACCACGCGGCGCTCCTCGGACGAAATTGGCGCGTGTCGTGAAACAGGCGACAAACGTCGTCACTTGTGACGCGGACTAGGAAGGCCAGCGAAGGGCTCTTCCGCACCAAACCGACCCGTTCCATCGCCTTAGCGTTGGCACTCGCACCCTGCGAGTGCGCGCATGTTTCCTGCATGGTGAAACCAGTGGGCGCCGCCTCGGCGTCCGGGAGGGGAGGACGATGAGCGAGCGGCTCGTGCGCGGCGACACGGCGGTCGAGTTCTTCCGGGAACAGCTCGAGCGGGCGATGGATCACCAGAAGGTGAGCACGTCCACCTTCACCCAGTTCTACCTGGTGAACCTCCTGGCCGGCTGCGTGCGCGGCGAGCTGCCGCCGAGCGAGCCCGGCTACGACGAGACCCCGTTGGCCGTCCTCTACGTGCGCGCGATCCACTCCTCGCGCCGCGACCGCGCCAAGCTCCTGCGCGCGATGGGCGACACCGCGTTGTTCGTGTCCGGCTTCTTCGCGGACAGCGTCAGCGGGCGCCTGGTCGACCTCGACTACTACAAGGCGATGGGCGGCTTCGCCTACGCCCGCCTGGCCCAGGACGAGGACCCCCGCGTGTTCGGACCCGAGGTGTTCTCCGAGCTCGCCGGCCGCTTCACCCAGTTCGCAGACCTGCTCAGCGAGATCTCGGAGCAGAGTCAGCTCGCGACCAACCAATCCGTGCTGCGGCTCTACGAGCGCTGGATCCAGACGGGCAGCCGCCGGGTGGCCGCCCTCCTGGCGGAGCGCGGCATCACCCCCGTGCTGCCCGGCGAGAACCGGCCGCAGTGAGCAGCTCTCCGGCGGCGGCGGCGGCGGCCGACGAGGGCGGCGCGCCGGGGCCGGGATTCTCCGGCCTCCTCGTCGATGTCCAGCGGCGCCTGGAGGCGCTCTACGCCCTGGACCACCAGGCCCCCGTCACCGAGTTCCTCATCCCCGTCGAGCACGCCGGGGATTATCCCGGCGGGGGCAGCCGCACCCTGGTCACGCAGAAGGGCGACGACGTCTCGCTGGGCGTCGTGCTCGAGGACTCGGTGCGCGCGCAGCTGGCTGCCTCCGATCCGCGCGTGCACTTGGGCCGCGAGAACCTCGATCCCTTCTGCGTGGCGGCGGAGGAGGTCAGCCACTTCGTGTACCTCTTCTTCTGCGCGCGCGCGGCGCGCCAGGTGACGCAGCTCGAGCTGGAGCTGCAGGGCGAGGTGGACAAGTACCACTCCTCGGTGTTCCTCCTGTGCCTCCAGAACGAAGGCGCGGTGTCTCCCCTCCTGCGCGAGCTCCTCTTCCGGCGGTATCGCCTGGCCGCCCACGTCACGGACGAGGAAGGGCGCGCGCGTTACCACCGGGCCAGCGACCTCGCCTATCGGTACTGCGGGTATCTCGAGTCGCGCTTCCTGAGGCGCTCGCAGCTGCAGGAGCTGACGCGCGAGGCCCGGCGCTTCTACCGGCTCGGGCAGCGCGACAAGCTCGAGCGCATCGCGGCGCTGCAGTGAGCACCCTTCCCTCCGATTGCGGCGTGGCCGAGGAGAACCGCCGTGCGCGGCAGCTCCGCATGATCGTGGACCTGGCCGCGAGCGTGATCGTCCAGGGCGGCCTCCACCGCGGAGAGGCGGAGGCGCTGGTGGCGGCCACGCGGCGCCGGG
>QHVP01000387.1 GCA_003222295.1 Acidobacteriota bacterium
CTGAGCAACCAGCTCAACATCAACTACAACCCGTCCAGCATCACCTACGACACCGGCGACCCGGCGACGGCCACGCGGATCACGAATGCCACCGTCCCCAACACGTTCGGCCAGTCCACCGCGACACGCGATGCGCGACAGGCTCAGTTCGGGATCAAGCTGATATTCTAGTAATACAGGGGGGTGCGCCTCGTCAGTAGGGATGCACCCCCTACGCGCTTCGCGCTACCCCTCACCCGCAAGGCACCGGAGTGAATCCGGCGCCTTGCTGCTTTTACCGCGACGCCACCGCGCGCGCCAGAGCGAACGCCTCGCGATGCTTGAGGCCGGCGCCCGCCACCTCGTCGCGCACGTCCAGGACGAGATCGTACGGCCCCTCCTCCATCCCCGCGAGCGAGATCCCGACCTGGCGGACCACTCGGCCATCGGGATCCGCCGCCACCGGCGTCGGCTCGATCTTGCGGACGAGCCGGCTCCCCGACCAGAACTCGAGACCGGCGCTGACTCTCGGCACCTGCTGGCGGGGATCGCGGGCCGCCCCGAAGACCTCGAACTGGACGTAGAGGCCGCCCCCTGGGGCGAACACGCGGTGCACCGCCAGCGCGGGCCGTGGGGGCGCCTGCCCGCTGGGCGCGGGCGCGACGCGGTCGGTGAGGATCGGCGTGGACAGCCGCAAGTGTCCGGCCAGCGGGACCTCGAAGCGCTGCGAGACGGCTCCCACCGCGCCGCTCGTCGTGTCCCGCACGACGACTCGGACCTGCGTGACCCCCGCCGGCAGCTCGAACTCGCGGACGAACGCGCGCCAGCCCGGGTTCTCCCCCGCCCGCATCGGCAGGTCGAGCGTGTCGTCGTGCCGGAACCCGTGGCCGGTGTCCCGGCCGACGGCGACGACGCTGACGTCGATGCGCGCGACGGGCCCCCCCGCCTTGCTCTGGACCTCGAGCCGGCTCGCATCGAGCTCGGCGGCCACGAGGACGTGCACGGTGTCCTTCGGCCGCGGCTCGAGCACGTAGGCCATGGCCCGCAAGGGAATGCCCGCCACGTCTTGCGCGGAATCGAGGGCGCGCGCGACCGCCGGGTCCGGCCCCGCCTGGGGCCTGGCCTTCTTGCCCAGACGCGGGGCTTCCGCCTCCGCCCGCAGCGTGTAGCCACGGCGCGCCCGCACCGTCAGGCCGGGCTTCTTCACGTCGACGCTCAGCGTGCGCCACTCCCGCGCGGACTTCCCCGCTGGCGGGTAGAAGCCGAGGAGGTAGTACACGCGCGACTCCTTGGCGATCCGCTCCATGCCCGCCGCGATGTCGTTGCTGTGCACCGAGAAGCCGCCGGTGGCGTCGGCCAGCGTCTCCGTCCCGGCCGTCGTCAGGACCGAATCCTCGAAGCGCATCGCGGTCTGCTCGCGGGCGTCGGGCAGGGCGAACTGCACCGCCTCCGACGCCGACCCGAAGCCGGACTGGGCCACCAGCCCGCGCGCGTCCAGGAAGTAGATGGCCGTGTTCGCTTCGCGGGAGGCCGCGGCGACGTCGCGCAGCTCCGACCCGTAGTCCTCGAGGAACCCGTCCGACAGGAGGAGCAGGGACTTGCGCCCGTGGTCGAAGGCGAGTGCCTCGAGCTCACGGCGCACGGCCTGGAGGGTGGTCCGCATCCGGGTCTTCCGCTGCGCATCGATCTCCATGGCCCGCGCGCGCACCAGGCTGTCGCAGTTACTGGGGACGCAGAGGAGCGCGGTCAGCCAGCGCGCCTTCACGCGGTTTTTCGTCGCCCCCAGTCCCGTGCCCGCGATTCCCGTCTCCTCGGGGGGCTGGCCCGGTGCCCTCCCCGAGGCGCCACCGGTCGGGAGGGCCAGCCCTTCCGCCGCCATCGCCGGCGAATCTTCGCGATTGGCGATCTGGAACGCCTCGTACTCGCTCATGCTGTCGATCGATTGCGGCACGATTTCGCGTCCCCTCAAGCGCGCCAGCACCGCGATCAGGTCTTCCGTCCCCTCGGGGATGCGGGCGGTCCAGGAGAGGTCGCCGCTGGAGGTCCGCAGCGCCACCAGGTCGCCCTCGCGCACCGAGCGCTCGAGGAAGGACACGACCGCGCTCCGGGCGACCTCCGTGCGCTCGGGCGGAATCCGGACGTCGTCGACGAGGATCGCGAACGAGCGGCCGTTGCGGCTGCGCGCCGTGGGCTCGTTGCTCGCGACCGCCGGCGGCTCCGACGGCGCTTCCGCGGGCTCCAGGACGAAGGACTCGAAGGTCGCGATCTCCTGGATGCGCCCGTCCTCCTTCACCACGAAGTCGTCCTTGGTGAGGCCGGGCACGGGACGGCCGCCGTGGTCGACCACCACCGAGTCGACCGTGATCAGCTCCACCTGCGAGGGGAAGGTGGGCAGGGCCGGCTTGTCCTCCGCCTTCGCCCCTTGCGCGACGCACAAAGGGACGAGCAGGGCCACGAGCACCGCGATGGCCGAGCGAGCGCCAGCGGTCGTCTTGTCACGATAGAAGGACATCCGTAGACTCTCCTCCCAAGATGATGCCTCAGGCAAGGCTGACGGCATGCGTCTCCGCCGCCCTCGCGGTCGCAGTCCTCAGCGGGGCGGAAGCACCCACCATGGCCGGCCACGTCAGCCCGAGCACGCAGGAGATGGCGGCGCTCCTCCAACAGAGCGCCGCGCTCGTGGATCCGATGGCGCTTTCCCTGGTCGTGAACGACCGGCGGGCCGACCTCCTGATGCGCCAGCTCACGCGGGAGCTGCCCCTGGCCGAGCGGATGCCCCTGCGCGCATCGGCCGTCGTCGAGCTCATCAACTCCGGACGCATCACGGAAGCCCTGAAGATGCTGCAGGTCCTCGAGAGCGACGCACGGGCCAACGATCCCCTTGGCTGGCGCAAATCCGAGACGGGCGCTCGGATGCTCGAGGTGGTCGCCTTCCTTCGCATGGCCGAGGACCAGAATTGCCATCTGAACAATACTCGTGACGCCTGCCTCGCCCCCATCCGCGGGCAGGGCGTTCACGTCCGCCGCGAAGGCTCCACCCGGGCCATCCAGGCCCTCACCGAGATCCTGGCCCGGGAGCCGGACAACCTCCGCGCCCGCTGGCTCCTCAACATCGCCCACATGACCCTGGGGACCTATCCCGGCGGCGTCCCGGCACCGCAGAGGATACCGCCCAGCGCGTTCGCCCCCGCCTTCCCGCTGCCGCGCTTCGACAACGTGGCCCGAGAAGCCGGCGTCGACCTCTACGCCCTGTCGGGAGGCGCGATCCTCGAGGACTTCGACGGCGACGGCCGCCTCGACCTGATGGTCTCCTCCATCGGATTCGCGGACCAGCTCCGCCTCTTCCACAACAGCGGGAACGGCTCCTTCGAGGACCGCACGGACCTCGCCGGCCTCACCGGCGAGGTGGGCGGCCTGAACCTGATCCAGGCGGACTACAACAACGACGGCTTCGTGGACGTCCTGGTGCTGCGCGGCGGCTGGCTGGGAACCCAGGGGCGGTTTCCCCTGTCACTCCTCCGCAACAACGGCAACGGCACCTTCACGGACGTGACCCGCGAGGCAGGTGTGCTGCGGTTTGCCCCGACCCAGACCGCGACCTGGCTCGACTACGATGGAGACGGCTGGCTCGACCTCTTCGTGGGGAACGAGTCGACGCCGGGCGACGAGCATCCGTGCGAGCTGTACCACAACGAGGGCGACGGGACGTTCCGCAGCGTCGCCCCGCAGGCCGGCGTCGCCGTCGTCGGCTTCGTGAAGGGAGTCGTCAGCGGGGACTACGACAACGACGGCCGGCCCGACCTCTACGTGTCCGTCTTTGGCGGGGACAACCTGCTGTTCCACAACGACGGACCTTCGGGCGCGGCCGGGACGGCCGGGGGATGGCACTTCACCAACGTCGCCGCGGCGGCGGGCGTCACCGCCCCGCGCGCGAGCTTCGGCACGTTCTTCTTCGACTACGACAACGACGGCTGGCTGGACCTGTTCGTGGCCGGCTACGGCCGGAAGAGCGCGGACGGCCTGCCCGTCGTGGAGGACGTGGCCGCCGATTACCTGGGCCTGCCGAGCGACGGAGAGACGGGGCGCCTCTATCACAATGAAGGCGGGACGTTTCGGGACGTCACGAAAGCGGCGAACCTGTCCAAGGTCGTTCCCGCCATGGGTCTCAATTTCGGGGACCTCGACAACGACGGCTGGCTCGACATCTACCTGGGGACGGGAACCCCCGACCTGGGCATGCTCGTGCCCAACCGCATGTTCCGCAACGCCGAAGGCCGCGCCTTCCAGGACGTGACCACCGCCGGCAACTTCGGCCACCTGCAGAAGGGCCACGCGGTATGCTTCGGTGACGTCGACAACGACGGGGACGAGGACGTCTTCGAGGAGATGGGCGGAGCATTCCTCGCGGACAAGGCCAGGAGCACGCTCTACGAGAATCCCGGCAACGACAACGGATGGCTCGGCCTCGAGCTCGCGGGTGTCCGTTCCAATCGGAGGGCGATGGGCGCGCGCGTCAAGATCGTGGTGGACGGCACCGCGGGACCACGCTTCCTTTATCGCACGGTCGGCAGCGGGGGCAGTTTCGGGGCCTCGCCGCTACGCCAGGAGATCGGGCTCGGGCCCGCAACGCGTGTGGAGCGGGTCGAGGTCTTCTGGCCGGTGACGGGCGAGACCCAGAAGATCGAGGGTCTCGAGGCCCGCCACCGCTATCACATCCGGGAAGGGAGCCCCGGGGCCCGGGAAGTCGAGTGGCCGCCGTCCACCCGGCGGCGCGCCTCGGTGCGATGACCGCTCCCCGCCTGCTCCTCGCCGTCGACGGCGGAGGCACCAATACCCAGGCCCTCCTCACCGACCTCGACGGCAAGGTGCTGGCGCGCGGCCTGGGCCCGAGCAGCAACCTCCACAACGTCGGGTTCGAGAAGGGATTCGAGGCCATCGCCACCGCCATCGAAGGCGCGCTGGCCCAGGTGCGGGGAACGATGCCGGCCGCCGCGAGCGCGCCGGGCAGCGCGCGATGGAAATCCGCGGGGATCGCCGCCGCCTGCCTCGGCCTTTCCGGCGTGGATTCGTCCGCGGACGAGGCCCAGGTCTCGCAGTGGATCAAGGAGCACGCGCTCGCGCCGCGGTTCGCCGTCGTCAACGATTCCGAGCTGGTCCTCGCCGGGGGCACGCCCGCGGGATGGGGCGTCGCCCTCATCAGCGGCACCGGTTCGGTCTGCCTCGGCCGCACGGCGGAAGGCAAATCGGCGCGCGTCGGCGGCTGGGGGCCCCTCCTGGGCGACGAGGGGAGCGGCTATCACATCGCCAGCCGCGCCCTCCAGCGCGCGACCCAGGCCGCGGACGGCCGGGTGGACGCTCCGGCGCTACTGAAGGCGATCCTCCGTCATTGGTCGCTGCCCGACCCGACCGCGCTCATCCGGCACGTGCACGCCCAGACGACGAACACCGCGGAGATCGCCGCTCTGGCCACGGTCGTGATCGACCTCGCCGGTCGCAACGACGCCGCGGCCCTCGAGGTCGTCGCGGAGGCGGGCCGCGAGCTGGCCCTCCACATCGACACCATCGTCCGCATCCTTCGCCTCACGCGTCCGCCGTTGGCGCTGGGAGGCGGGCTGATGCTGCGCGGCGCCCTGCGCAAGACGATGCTGGCCGCGGTGAAGAGCGAGCTGGGGCCGATCGCGCCGGTCGCGGACCCGCCGCTGGGAGCGGTCGTGCTCGCGCGCCGCCTCCTGCGGGAGGCGCCCAACCCGATCTGACGCGAGCTCAGTTCAGCAGGTTGTACTTCCGCAACGCGGCAAGCAGTCGATCATGCGGGAGCGCGTAGACCCGGTGCCCGTCCACGCCCGTCATCGTCTCCGCCGCGAGCAACGCGTTGAGGATGGCCTCCTCGGTGGCCTGCACGGTCGCCTCGAAGAGGCCGTTCAGGCGCCCGTTGGCGAGCATCTCCACGCGTGACTTGTCCGGCTCGGCCGCGGCCTTCGCATTGGCGGTGGAGAAGGCGAGAAAGATGTCGCCGGACGAGTTGCCGCCGTAGCCACCCATCCGGCCGACGCCGAGCGCGACGCGCGTGGCCAGACGCTTGAGCTGATGCGGAAGCAGGGGCGCATCCGTCGCCACCACGACGATGATCGAGCCCTGCTCGACGTCGCCGCCCGCGGCCGGGCCCGGGCCCTCGCAGGGCCGGCCGATCCCGGACGCGTTGGGAGCGCCCATGATCGTGCAGGGAAGCAGGTCCGGGATCTCGCGCCCGACCGGCGCCCCCGCAACCCTCAGCCCCGGGCGGAGGCCGTAGTTGCACTGCACGAGCACGCCGACCGTGAACGCGCCGGCATCCGCGAGCACGCGGGACGCCGTGCCGATCCCTCCCTTGAACTGATGGCACGCCATCCCGGTGCCCCCGCCGACGTTGCCCTCGGCCACCGGCCCCCCGCTCGCGCGATCGAGCGCCTCGAGGACGTGCTCGTCCTTCACGTGAAAGCCGTTGATGTCGTTGAGGGCGCCGTCGTAGGTCTCCGCCACCACCGGCAGTCCCCAGGGTTGCAGGCCCGGGCGCGACACCTGCCACTCGAGG
>QHVP01000394.1 GCA_003222295.1 Acidobacteriota bacterium
CGTCCTTCCGCCCCTTCTCGACAGCCACAACCCGGGTCTACTGAGCCGGCGGCCGGCGCGGGAGGTTGGCAATGCGACGAACGGGTCGGGTGGTCGTGGGCTTGGCGGTCCTCGTCGGAGGCTATTCCGGACTTTCCCGCCTGAAGGCGGCGGACGACAACGTCGTCATCGGCGAGCGGCCTGCCATCGAGGTGCACCTGGATCAGGCCCGGATCGAGACGGGGGAGGTGAGCCTCAAGGACTGTCTCCGCCGGGGCCGCATCCTTTTCGAGGCGGTCTTCAACAAGCTCGACGGCCAGGGCCGCCCGTTGTCGACGGGAGGAGGCGCGCCGCGGCTGGCGGGCCAGCCCGCCTTCCTCAGGACGTCGGGCGCGGACTCGAACTCGTGCGCGGGCTGCCATGCCCAGCCCCGCACGGGTGGCGGCGGCGACTTCGTGGCGAACGTCTTCGTGCTGGCCCAGAACCGCGACCCGGTCACCTTCTCCGTCGCGGGCGCGTTCAGCAACGAACGCAACACGCTGGCCATGATGGGCGCGGGGCCCATCGAGATGCTCGCTCGCGAGATGACCGGCGACCTCATCGCCATCCGCGAAGCGGCTCGGGCCCAGGCCCGGACTACGGGCGTGCCCGCCACCCGCCCCCTGTCCGCGAAGGGCGTCTCATTCGGTTCGATCACCGTGCTTCCGAGCGGGAAGGTCGATCCCAGCGGGATCATCGGGGTGGACTGGGACCTGATCGTGAAACCCTTCCACCAGAAGGGAGCGGTCGTTTCGCTGCGCGAGTTCTCGAACAACGCCATGAACCACCACCACGGCATGCAATCCGTCGAGCGCTTCGGGAAGGACACCGACCCTGACGGCGATGGCCTGATGAACGAGCTTACAGTGGGTGACATCACCGCCGTGACGCTCTTCCAGGCCACCCTCAACACCCCGGGCCGGCTGCTCCCGGCGAACCGGGCCCGCCGCGAGGCCGCCGAGCGCGGCGAGCAGGTCTTCTCGACCGTGGGTTGCGTCACTTGCCACCGTCCGTCGATGGTCCTCAACAATCGCGTGTTCACCGAGCCCAACCCCTACAATCAGGCCGGTAACCTGCGGCCGGAGGATGTCAGCCGCCCGGTGACGTTCGACCTGACCCGGGACGGGCCCGAGCCACGGCTCGAGAGAACGCGCGACGGGCGGGCGATCGTGCGCGCATTTACCGACCTCAAACGACATGACCTCACCGACGCGGACGAGGGTTTCTTCGGCAATGAGCAGCTCGCACAGGGCCGCCTCAATGGTTTCGATCCGGACTCGAACTTCGTGCTGCCGGCGCCACCCCGTCCCGTCGCGCAGTTCCTCACCCGCAAGCTCTGGGACGCGGGTAACTCCGCGCCCTACGGCCACCGTGGAGACTTGACCACGCTCACGGAGGCCATCCACTACCATGCCGGCGAGGCGCGCGCGGTACGTGACGCCTACTTCGGCTTGAGAGCCGAGGACCAAGCCGCCGTCATCGAGTTCCTCAAGACGCTGCAGATCCTGCCTGATGGCTCACCCCTGGTCGTCGTGGAGGATGAGGATCGCGAGCCACACGAGGACCGCCGCTAGGCCAGAGCGCTACAACGCACCCACGGCAAGGTGGATCGAGCGCGCGACGCCGCGGTTCAGCTCGCGACGCCGGTTCGGGGGAGGCCGCGCCGGGCCAGACGAGCGGCCGGGCGCGCGCTTTTCTTCCTCATGCCGCCACTCGCGGCGGCCACCGCGGGAAACGCGGACAGGAGAAGCGCCGCCACCAGGGCCCCGCGATACCAGAGCGGAAGCCAGGTGCCGTGGCTGAAGCCGCGCGCCCAGGCGGCGGCGCCGATGGCGACGAGGCCGGCCGCGGGAAGGAGGGCGAGGCCCCACGCCGACCGGCGCGGGGAGAGACCGCTCACGAGCACGGGCAGGCCGAGGATCCACAGCGCGGGCAGCGGATCCTCCCACACGAGCACGGCGAAGACGGCGGACAAGGCCGCGCGCGCGGTGAGCCGGCGCCCGCCACTCCCCCATCCATGGAGGAGTCCGGGCAACAGCGCGGCCACGCCGGCCAGCAGCAGGATCGATCGCGGCGCCACGTAACCCAGCGCGGAGAACCAGTCCGCGTCCGTATCTCGCCGGACGGGGGCGCGCGCGACCTCGTCCACCGCTCCGCGCACGGCCTCGCCCATGCGTCCGAGCGCAGCCGCGTCCAGGTGGTCCGCGGTGTCGCCGGGCTTGTGGTACCACGGATAGAACGCGCTCAGCGACGAGTCGGACGCGAACACCGCGGGCACTCCCGCCTGCAGGAAGGAGAGGTCGTCGCCGTAGTGGTTGACGCGGAACGTGCGCACGGCGGGCTGGTACAGCCAGGAGAGCCAGGGATCGCCGACGCCCAGCCCGGCGCCCGCTCCGCGTGCGCCGGAGAGCGCGGATGCGACCAGCCAGCCGGGAGCGATCACGGGCCGGCCCGGCCGCAGGGGATCTGCGTAGGCGACGGGGTGCAGAACGGGCGTGCCCCCGCTCCAGCCGCTCATCTCGACGACGAAAGCCGCCACGACCTCGCGCGCCTGCGGGCCCAGGCTGCGCACGTACGCGCGCGAGCCCGTGGTCGTCCCCATCCCCGTCGACCAGGCCTCTTCGCCGTCCCAGGAGGCGAACACGATCGTGCGCGGCGGAGGCGGACGGCGGGCCATGACGCGGGCGACCTCGATCATCACGCCCACGCCGCCGCCGTCGTCGTAGGCGCCGGGAGCGTCGGGCGCGGTGTCGTGGTGCGCGCCCACGACCACGATGCCAGGCCCGGCGCCCTTCAGGATGGCCACGACGTTCACGCCACGCACTCCCTTGACCTCGAAGTCTTCCTGGCGCACCTCGGAAAGCCCGGCGCCGCGGAGCTGCGCCGCCACATAGGCGGCGGCCGCGCGCGCGCGCGGCGAGCCCCAGGGATGCGGGCCCAGGGAGGCGAGGGCGCTCGCGTGCCGCAAGGCGGCGTTTCCATCGACGGGGGCGACAGCGGCGCCCGCGGTCGCGGCGGCGAGGAGGAGGCCGGCCAGAGGGATCATCGGCGCCGCGGATTATAGAGGCGAGGCCGGCCGCACTCGGTCCGGGTGGCGGCAGACCGCCGCGGGCTCGATGGTACAATCCCGCCGCTTCGATGGCCCTGGGACACGCCGCTGCGCGCGCCGCGTTGATCGTGCCGATGCTGGCCTTGCCCGCGGTCCTCCCCGCGGGCACCATCACGGGCAAGGTGGAGCTGATCGACAAGGGTGGGCGCAAGGCCAGCGATCTCTCGGACGTCGTCGTCTACGTCGAAGGGTCGCGCGTGAAGCCCAGGCCGGCCACGGCCACCATGATCATGAAGGGCAAGGCCTTCAACCCGCGCGTGGTGGTGGTGCCCGTCGGCGGGACCGTGCAGTTCCCCAACGAGGATCCGATCTTCCACAACGCGTTCTCGGTCTCCGGCGACAACCGGTTCGACATGGAGCTCTACAAGCGCCCCAAGGTGGGGTCGTTCACGTTCCAGCATCCGGGGATCGTGAAGGTCTACTGCAACATCCACCCGCAGATGAGCGCGGTCGTCGTCGTTCGCGACAACCCGCTCTTCACCAAGGCCGCCGCCGACGGAGCCTTCACCATCGAGAACGTGCCCGCGGGCAAGTACACGGTGAAGGCCTGGCACGAGCGAGGAGGGGAGGCGGGAACGGAGGTGAGCGTGACCGACGGCGGCACCGCCCAGGCCCGCTTCACGCTGGACGGGTCGACCTACAAGACCGTCCCCCACAAGAACAAGTTCGGCAAGGACTATTCCACGGACGAGAAGTACTAGCCTTGGGTCTCACCCAGAAGATCCTCCTCTTCACGAGCGTGCTCGTGGTGGCCCTCGTCGCCACCTCGCTCGTGTTCACCACCGTCCAGGCCAACCGGCTGGCCGAGGAGAACGTGACTCGGGGCCTGGGCGAGACGCGCCAGGTCTGGGAGACGTTCCAGGCGGACCGCTACAACAAGCTCCAGCTCGGCATCCGCGTGCTCGGCAACGATCCGTTCTTCAAGAGCCTGGTCGAGACGAAGGACGCGGCCACGATCCTGGACACGCTCAAAGAGCGCAACGAGGAGATCAAGGCCGACTTCTTCATCGTGACCGACCCGGTGGGCATGGTGGTCGCGCGCACGGACCGGCCGGCGGCCCAGGGCGAGGACCTCTCGAAAGCGCCCATCGTCATGAAGCCGCTGGAGGGTGAGGAATCGGCGACGGTGTGGCGCACGTCGGACCGTCTCTACGAGGCCCTCGCCTCCCAGATCCGGAAGCTCACGCACAGCGAGATCGCGTTCGTCACGGCGGCGCCGGGCGCGCCGCCGCAGCTCTCGGTCTCGTCGCTCGGCCCCAAGGAGGCCGCCTTGCGGGCGGCGCTGGGCCGGCCGGAACTGGCTTCCGGAAGCGCGGAGGAATTCGAGATCGACCTCGCCGGGGAACGGCACGTCGGGATCGAAGTGCCTCTGAAGACCGCCACCGGGGAGACGGTCGGCGCGCTGATGGCCCTGCGCAGCAAGGATGCGGAGATGGCGGCCTTCCGCCGTTTCCGCAACAGCCTGATCATGGTCTCCGCGGCGGTGATGGTGCTCGGCCTCCTCGTCGCCTACCTGGGCGCGGCGCGCATCACCGGACCCGTGCGGCGGCTGGCCGACCTCGTCGAGCGCGCCCGCAACGGCTCGTACTCAGGCAAGGTCGACGTCGACAGCGGAGACGAGATCGGGGTTCTGGCCCGGACCTTCAGCCGCCTGCTCGCGGACCTGCGCGAGAAGGAGCAGCTCATCGACTTCCTCCGCGAGGAGACGGTCACGAAGAAGGCGGCGGGGGTGACGCAGGAGGCGACGGGAACGAGCTTCACGATGGCGGAGACGGCCGTCCTCACCGCCGTCTCACCCGGGGTGAGCATGCGGCGCGGCGACCTCTTCGCCTCCCGCTACGAGCTCCTGTCCACGCTGGGCAAGGGAGGCATGGGCGTCGTCTACCTCGCGCGCGACCGGCAGCTCGACGAGGAGGTGGCCCTCAAGGTGCTGCGGCCGGACGTGATGAAGGAAGACCCCACGCTCCTCGACCGCTTCAAGCAGGAGATCAAGCTCGCGCGGCGCATCACCCACCGGAACGTCCTGCGCACCCACGATTTCGGCGAGGCGGCGGGCACGCCCTACATCTCGATGGAGTACCTCGAGGGCGTCACCCTCAAGGACCTCATCGCCAGCAAGGGCGCGCTGCCCATCGGCGTCGGCGTGCGCATCGCGAAGCAGATGTGCCAGGGGCTGGAGGCCGCGCACGCCCAGGGCGTCGTGCATCGCGACATCAAGCCCCAGAACATGCTGATCCTGCCCGAGACGGGCGACCTCAAGATCATGGACTTCGGGATCGCGCGCGTCTCGGAGGTGAAGGCGGGCACCGCGCCCGGCGCCTCCGGCCTGACCACGGCGGGAACGGTAATGGGGACGCCCGATTACATCCCCCCGGAGCAGGCCCAGGGCATGCCCGCGGACTTCCGGTCCGACATCTACTCGCTGGCCGTGGTCCTCTACGAGGTCTTCACGGGCCGGCTTCCCTTCAACGGCGACACGGTCATGCAGATCGTGCTCGCGCACATCCGCAATCCCCCCCCACCGCCGCGGACGGTGAACGACTACATCCCGGTCGCGCTGGAAAACGTCATCCTGCGCGGCCTGCAGAAGGAACCCGCGCAGCGATACCAGTCGGTGGACGAGATGGCGCGCGACCTCGACGAAGTGTCCTCGGGTTATGCAGCGACGGCGGCATAGCGGGCGTTCGTAGCTGGCCGCCGACCCAGCCACAGCCTGTTATCGGCTAACCGAGCCGATCGATTTCCGTTATGCGACCGGGACCCTCTTCGTCTGCTTGACCACGTTCCCCTTGTCGTCCGTCACCTGCACCGAGATGTCGATGTTCAGCGAAGGACGCGGGATGTCCTTCTTGACCGGATAGCCCTCGACGATCGGGCGCACGGCCAGCTTGCCCATGGCCTCGATGCGGTTCGTCCCGGCCTTCGCCTTGATGTCTTCGGACGAAAGATGCAGCGTGGTCAGCTCGATCCCGAGCAGGGCGTCGCGCACGGTGAAGTCGACGTTGTCCACGCGTCCGCCCACTCCGGCCGTCTCCGTGACCGTCACCGTCGAGTCGAGCGAGCCGTAGCAGTAGGTATCCGCGACCGGGCACACCCAGAGGATCTTCAGGGGATCGGGAGCCACGGCGATCGAGAGCGCGGCCGTGCCCGGCCTGGGGCTGGCCGCCGGCGTCGTCGGGCCCTTGTCGAAGTATTCGCACGCGGGCAAGGCCGCCGCGATCGCGACGGCAGCGATGAAAGCGGTTTCCCTCTTCATCTCCCGATGGTGACGCAGACGGAGGGCAGGAGAGGTCCGCCGTGCTACCTTCCCGGCGACGCGGCGGCGCCCGAGCGACGCCGCTCACATTCGACACGGAGGTCACGGTTGCCCTTCAAGACGACGTCGATTCTCGCGACGGCGGCCCTGGCCGCCGCCGTCTCGACCGCCTCCGGCCCCGCGCCGCCGCTGGGCCAGTTCGACGGCCATGGCGACATCGGGTCGCCGCGCCTCTCCGGCTCCGCCGCCTACAACGCGGTCTCCCAGGAGTACACCCTCACGTCCGCGGGCCTGAACATGTGGGCCGCGCGCGACGAATTCCACTTCGCCTGGAAACGGATGACGGGCGACTTCATCCTGCAGGCGCGGGTCGAGCTGGTCGGGACGGGCGCGGACTCGCCCTACGCGGATGCGGCGGTGCACGGCGACGGGCTCACGTCGCTCCAGTATCGGCGCACCAAGGGGGCGGCGACGGAGGAGGTGAGGTCCGCCATCGAGGGGGCGGACGTCATCCAGCTCGAGCGCAAGGGAAACGCGTACACCTTCTCGGCCGCGCGCTTCGGCGAGCCCTTCACGGTGAGCACGCTCCCGGACCTCGCGCTCGGCGACGAGGTCTACGCCGGCCTCTTTCTCTGCTCCCACGATCCCGACGTCGTGGAGAAGGCGGTCTTCCGTGACGTGCGGATCATCCGTCCGGCGAAGGACGGTTTCGTGCCGTATCGCGACTACCTGGGCAGCCAGCTCGAGATCCTGGACCTGGCCAGCGGCCACCGCCAGGTCGTGCACAGCGCCGCCGATCCCTTCGAGGCTCCCAACTGGACGAAGGACGGCCGCGCGCTCCTCTACAACACCAGCGGCCGCGTGGAGGGGCGAGGCCGCCTCTTCCGCTTCGACCTCGCCACGCGGCAGCCGGCCCTCGTCGACACCGGGTTCGCCACCCGGAACAACAACGACCACGTCCTGTCCTTCGACGGGACGATGCTCGCCATCAGCGACCAGAGCCAGGGCGACGGCAAGTCAACGGTCTACACCGTCCCCGTGGGGGGCGGCACCCCGAAGCGGATCACGACGCAGGCGCCGTCCTACATGCACGGCTGGTCGCCGGACGGGAAGTTCCTGGTCTACACCGGCGGCAGGAGCGACGAGTACGACATCTACCGGATCCCCGCGGACGGCAGCGGCCCTGAGGTGAACCTCACCCGGTCAAAGGGCCTCGACGACGGACCGGAGTACTCGCCGGACGGGCGCTTCGTCTACTTCAACTCGGTGCGCGGCGGGACGATGCAGATCTGGCGCATGCAGGCGGACGGCACGGATCCCCGGCCGATCACGAACGACGAGTACAACAACTGGTTCCCGCACGTCTCGCCCGACGGCCAGTGGATCGCGTTCCTGAGCTTCGCCAGGGACGTGAGCCCCTCTGACCATCCGTACTACAAGCGGGTGTACCTGCGGCTCCTGCCCGCGGGCAGCGGCTTCCCTCGCGTGATCGCGTACGTCTACGGCGGGCAGGGCACGATCAACGTCCCGTCGTGGTCGCCGGACGGACGGATGCTCGCCTTCGTCAGCAACGGAGGCCTGCCCTAGGGATCAGACCGTCGCCGTCGCGAGCTGATGGGCGAGGCTGTCGAGCGAGCGCACCAGGGGCGCGGCGATGCGGTCGCCGAAGCGCTCGAAGAAGGCGCGGATCTCCGGCACCTCGGCCGCCCACTCGTCGCGCTCGACGCGGAGGAGCGCGTCCTGCTCGGCCTTGGTGAGGCTGAGGCCGTCGAAGTCGATGCCTCCCTCGCCGGGCACCAGCCCGATCGGGGTCTCCTCCGCCGCGCCCTTGCCCTTCACGCGGTCGATCATCCAGAGCAGCACGCGCAGGTTCTGGCCGAACCCCGGCCAGAGGAAGCGCCCATCCGGACCGGTGCGGAACCAGTTCACGTGGAAGACGGCGGGGGGACGGCGCAGCTTGCCGCGCATGTCGAGCCAGTGCTGGAAGTAGTCGGCCATGTTGTAGCCGCAGAACGGAAGCATGGCCATGGGATCGCGGCGCACCACGCCGACCTGGCCGGTGGCGGCGGCCGTCGTCTCCGACGCCATGGTGGCGCCGATGAACACGCCGTGCTCCCAGTCGCGGGCCTGGAACACGAGCGGGGCCACGCGCGCGCGCCGGCCACCGAAGATGATCGCGGAGAGCGGGACGCCCTGCGGGTCTTCCCAGCGCGGCGAGATGGTCGGGCACTGCCGCGCGGCCGCGGTGAACCGCGAGTTGGGATGGGCGGCCTTGCCCGTACGGTCCCAGGGCCGGCCCTGCCAGTCGATGAGGCGCGCGGGCGGCGTCTTGTCCTTGCCTTCCCACCAGGGCACGCCGTCGGGCGTGACCGCGACGTTGGTGAAGATGGTGTCGTGCGAGATGGTGGCCATGGCCGCCGGATTCGTCTCCGGGCCCGTGCCCGGCACCACGCCGAAGAATCCGGCTTCGGGGTTGACCGCCCACAGCCGGCCGTCGGGGCCCGGGCGCAGCCACGCGATGTCGTCGCCGATCGTACGCACGCGGTAGCCGAGGTGCTCGAGCGGAGAGACGAGCATCGCGAGGTTGGTCTTGCCGCAGGCGGAAGGGAAGGCGGCCGCGATGTAGTGCCGCTCCTCACCCGGCATCTCCAGCTCGAGGATGAGCATGTGCTCGGCCATCCAGCCCTGGTCGCGGGCCATGGTGCTGGCAATGCGCAAGGCGAAGCACTTCTTGCCGAGGAGCGCGTTTCCGCCGTAGCCCGAGCCGACGCTCCAGATCAGCCGCTCCTCGGGGTAGTGCACGATGAACCGGCGCTCGGGGCTGAGGTCGCCCAGGGAATGGAGGCCCGGCACGAACTCCTCGCCGGCGCCGAGCTGGGCCAACGCGGCCGCGCCCATGCGCGTCATGATCCGCATGTTGGCGACCACGTACGCGCTGTCCGTGACCTCGACCCCGACCTTGCTGAAGGGCGATCCCAGCGGCCCCATCACGTAGGGCACGACGTACATCGTCCGGCCCCTCATGGCGCCCTGGAACAGCGGGC
>QHVP01000393.1:0-1622 GCA_003222295.1 Acidobacteriota bacterium
CCTCGCCATGCTCTGATTCGCCCAGAATGCCTATGGCTCCCTCGTTACACATCTCGACCCAGTAGAAGCTTTGAGGCGTCTTAAGCTTGCTCGCAAAAGCGAAGGCATAGGTGTCACCCGCGCGAAATACCGGCTCCGCAAAGTCGCACGAGCTCCCGTAACCGCCGACCAGGAAAGGCTTGGGCGGGGTTCCCTTGACTATCCGGCTGACTTCCACGGTGCTGACCCAGTATCTAGGAGCCCACGTCTGGCCGGGCTTGATTGGCACTTGGCCGTGAGCCGTCTTGGTGATCTTCCCAATCACCACGAAATCGGCAATGGCAGCCACCCGCCAGAACGGTGTCGTGTCGCAGTAGCACGCCAGGACGGACGCGGGTTGTGATGAGAGGAGGACGACGGCCACGGCGGTCAAGCCGATTCGGAAGCGAAGTGACGTCATGCTCGCTGCCTCGGCGGTCCGCAGAACACCAAGATCAGCTGCGAGTCTTCATACCATTCGAGTTGCCGCACGCGAAGCCTCCCATCGGGCGAAAAGATCAGCACGGCGTGGTGGGTGAGCCCATAAGAGGTCGTCTTCTTTCGGTACGACCAGTAGGTGGCATCCCAGGCCCCTGAGTTGTTCCAATGGTTCCATCGCTCAAGAGGCTCTCCGAGGACGCCGAGTACCTCCTCTTGTGAGCTTCCGATGGGAAGACCGCGCATCTTGGCCTCACTGAAGCCCTTGGCTTGGACCATCTCCGCTCGACACGCGGGCGTGAGCAAGAGAAGCGCCAGCGCGCTGCTGAGGCCAGCAACCAGCCAGTTACTAGCCCGTAAGGGCGCCACCTTGTCCGTCCTGTTCATGGTCCGCAGAACACCGAGATAAGCAGCGAAGACCGCGCCATCGTGGCCAGCGCTGGCTTCGTCTGCTTCATCTCGTTGTTGGGCAGCACCCGCTTCATGGAATGGCCTTGCGGCTGTTTATCGCCGCCGCCCAAGCCTTTGCATCGGCCTCGGTAATCAGGCCCTCGATCCAGGTGAAATCACGGGACGCAACTTCATTGACGAGTGGGACGAGTGTGACCTTGCCATTGATGAGAAAGACGAGCGGCCTTTTTAGCTGCGAACGAGTCAACTCACGGAACTTGGTTGCGCCCTGATCGGTAAAAAGGAGCTTGATGCGCGGCCGGCCATCGGCAGCGGGAAGAAACTCAGCGCTTCGAATATCCGCCTCACTAAGCTCTACCTCTGGCGACATGAAGTAAGTGGTGCCGAAGCGATCTTTAACCGCCACGTAACGAGGATGCGTCTCGTATTCAGCCCTACGAATCTCCAGGGTACGAGGCTGGGGTGAAGTGACAGCAGGCGGAGTAGACGCCAGCAGAAGTGAGACTAGGATCAGCACCATTCGCGCCTCAGATGTCTGCCCAACACTGCGTTAAGCTGCAAGCCGAACCCACCCTGCGGTGTGAGGCTTGTCAGCTTCAACGCATTGTTAGCCGGCCTGCCGCTTTGTGGAAAGGTCCTCACCCGTTCCTTGCTTCCGGAAATGGGGTCCTCATTTGCCGAGATGTAAGGATCCGTCGTCTGGCGGGTTGGTGCGGTGACGAGCGGCGAGGATCAGGATTCCCCCGAACAGAAAA
>QHVP01000393.1:1647-4253 GCA_003222295.1 Acidobacteriota bacterium
CCGCCCATGGCGCCGGCCACGGGGATCTTGTGGAGCGTGATACCTGGGTGAATTGATGTGGCGTGCGGAGCCGGGTGTTCCTCGCGATGCGTTCCCCGCGCGAGGAACACTGCGACGCCTGCTCCGATTAGGGCGAGGAAAGCCAGGGGCACAAGCAGCTGAAAACCATTGCCCCCATCGAGGTAGAGGAAGCATGCGACCACCAGAAGCAAGGAGACTCCGGTCGTCACCAAGGCAATCGCGATGCGTCTATCGGGAAGCGTCTGAAATTCCTTCATGGTCCGGCTAACATGGTCGTATTGACGTCGCTGTGGCCAAGCAGCTCCTGGATAGTTCGTAGATCGTAGCCGGACTCCAGGAGGTGCGTTGCAAACGAGTGTCGGAGCGAATGACACGTGGCGGGCTTGGTCACGCCAGCCATGCGCACCGCATCCTTGAAGGCCTTCTGCACGAGACTCTCGTGGAGATGATGCCGGCGTCGGGTGCCGCCACGCGGATCGTCGTAGAAGCGGGTCGCGGGGAAGACCCACTGCCATGCCCACTCCAATGCCGCGCCCGGGTACTTGCGGTCGAGGGCGTTCGGCAGCTGGACACTGCCAAGACCGGCAGCACGATCGCTCTCGTGCTGGAGACGCACGCGAGAGAGGTGGCTTCGGAGGGGACCAGCCAGGCGCATCGGGAGAACGGTGACTCGGTCCTTGCGGCCCTTTCCATCGCGCACCGTGAGCTCGCCGCGGATCAAGTCGACGTCCTTCACTCGAAGCTGGGCGCATTCCAGGAGTCGAAGGCCGCCCCCGTACATCAGCGAAGCCATGAGGTGGGGAGTGCGCTGCGGTCTCTTCGCGCGTACGACCTTCTCCAAGCCCGTGAGCTTCCGGTCGAGGACCTCGCCATAGAGGAACAGCAGCGCGCTGAACGCCTGATTCTGTGTCGAGGCCGCCACGCGCTGGGCGGTGGCCAGGTGCTCCAGGAAACGGATCACCTCCGGTGTCCCGAGCTCCGCAGGATGTTGTTTGTCGTAGAAGAAGATGAACCTCCGGATCCAACCGACATAGGCCTTCTCGGTCCGGAAGCTATAGTGCCGGGCGCGGATGGCCTGGCGGACGCGGTCGAGTAGGCGCGGTGGGCCGGCGCTGGTGGACGGCGCGATCGTCACGGCGTGTCTCACCTCCTGGCCAACGGTAGCGGGCGCGTTGGACAGGATGGGACCGGAATTGAGCGAACCCTTCGAAACGTCTTGAGGCCGAACGGCGCGCGATCAGGGCGACGCGGTCTGCGACTTCCGGCCCTTGCGCACCACCCACCACAGCACCCCGGCCAGGATGGCCAGCGCGGCCACGATCGCGATCGCGAACAGGCCGACCGTCGACATCAAGATGCTGCGGCGATCCATCACCGCGCCGACCTCGAGGGGCCAGCCGGCCAGCCCTTCCGTGACCGTCTCCCTCCAGCCGACGATGTTGCCGCGCTCGACGCCTCCGAACGCGTTGCGGTGCGAGTAGACCTGAGGCCCACGTCGGGCAGGCTCGCTGGCCTCGACCAGCGACCGTCCAGGCGCAGGTTCTCGCCCTCCGGGCGCAGGGTCACGGACAGATCGGGGAAGGCGGGCGTGCCGGCCAGGCGACTGACGTCCGGGAAGTCCGCGGAGACGAAGAGGTACGGGCGCCCGCCACGGTGGTTGAGGGTCACACGGCGCACGCGCAGGCCGGACGACTCGAACAGCGTCCGGACGGCCTGACGCGCGGAGGATTCGTCGGCGGAGGCGGCACCGCGAAGCCCCTTCATGGCCGCCCACAGCTCGGGCCGGGCGGTGACGTTGACCGTGCCCGATCCGTCCACGCGGATCCAGAACTCGTGCTCGAACTCGTAGGCCACGCAGCCGCGTAGCGAGATCGCCAGGAGAAGGGCCACGGCCAGGCGCGACATGGGCGGCGATTCTACTCGACCGGCGGCGGCGCGACCGGAGGATAGAATCATCGGATGGCCCGACCGCAGACCGTCTACCTTATCGATGGCAGCGCGCAGCTCCATCGCGCCTACTTCGCCATCAAGGGCCTGGCCACCACGCGCGGCCTGCCCACGAACGCGGTGTACGGCTTCACCACGATGCTGCGCAAGCTCTACGAGGACGAGGAGCCGGAGTGGGTGGCCATCTCCTTCGATCTGCCCGGGGCCACCTTCCGCCATCAGCAGTACACGGAGTACAAGGCGACCCGGAGGCGGATGGACGACGATCTCGCGGTACAGCTCCCCTATGTGAGCCGGGTGTGCGAGGTCTTCGGCCTGCCGCGCCTCGACGTGCCGGGCTTCGAGGCGGACGACGTGATCGCCACCCTGGCCCGTCAGGCGATCGAGAAGGGCCTCAAGGTCGTGGTCGTATCCGGCGACAAGTACCTCCTGCAGCTCGTCAGCGACGACGTGCTCGTGATCAGCCCGGGGCGGGAGGGCGCGCCTTCCACTCTCTACGACCGCAAGACGGTGGAGGAAAAGTGGGGCGTGCCGCCGGAGCGCGTGGTGGACGTCCTGGCCCTGGTGGGCGACAGCGTGGACAACGTCCCCGGCGTGCCCGGCATCGGCGAGAAGGGCGCGCGCGACCTCGTGAAGGA
>QHVP01000395.1 GCA_003222295.1 Acidobacteriota bacterium
GGGCAACATCGTCGAGGAGAAGGTGATCCGCGACCTGCCGACGCAGGGTCGGAACTTCACGCAGCTCCTGCTGCTCACACCCGGCGTCAACCCCTATTCCACGGCCCAGGGCCCCAAGGACTCGACCACGAACGGGACGGAAGGGAACACGGGAGTGCCCGGCGCCGCCTTCAGCAACGTCTCCGTCCAGGGGCAGCAGAACCGGTCGAAGCTCTACTACATCGACGGGATCATCAACACCGGCGTGCGCTCGGGGACGTATGTCGTGCTGCCGGACCTGGATTCCCTGCAGGAGATCAAGGTTCAGTCGCACAGCGACAAGGCGGAGTTCGGAGGCGTCCTCGGCGGAGTGGTGAGCATGACGTCGAAGTCGGGGGCCAACCGGCTCGCCGGAGGCGCCTTCGGCTTCTTCCGCAACGAGAACCTGCAGGCGCGGGATCCCTTCCGCGACTTCAACCGGGACAAGGCCCCTGACTATCGCCAGGCCCAGTTCGGCGTGAACGTCTCCGGTCCGATCTTCAAGGACAAGACCTTCTTCTTCGCCGGGTACGACGGTTGGCGCTATCGCAACCTACCCGACCTCCGCTATACCCTTCCGGCGGGAGCGGAGCTGGACGGCGACTTCTCGAAGTCCTATGGCGGGCGGAAGATCTACAACCCCTTTACCACCCGCATCGAGAACGGGCGCGTGGTGCGCGATCCGTTCCCGAACAACATCATTCCCGCGAACCTGATCTCTCCCACGATGCAGGCCTTCCTCCGGGCCTACATGCCCAAGCCCAACGTTCCGGGCAACATCGCCGACAACTTCCTGAACTCCGTCGGCAATCGCTATCAGACGAGCCACGGCAACACCTTCCAACTCCGCCTCGATCATCACTTCACCCCCGGCGACAACCTCTTCCTGCGCTGGACCGAGCAGCGCATCAGCAACTTCACTCCGATCGGCGACGTGGGCTTCCGGACCCCGGACGGCATCAACCGCAACGTCGGAGGCGGCTTCTTCCACACCTTCTCGCCGAGCCTGATCGTCGACGTGCACGGCGCGCTGGCGGCGCAGCCGGCGGAGGACGCGCCCCTCCAGCATCCGCTGGGCGTCGATCCGGAGCGCACTCTGGGCTTCCCCGGAACATCCCGGACATGGGGCAGCAGGGGCCGCGCGAGCGGAACAACCCCACCTGGAGCGTGGGCACCGATCTCACCTGGCTGAAGGGCAAGCACAACTTCAAGTTCGGGGTGTCGATGATCCAGCTCTCGCGCCTGCAGAAGAACCAGTTCGGCCAGCTCAACTTCTCCACCGCGCAGACGTCCGATCCACAGCAGAGCGGCACCACCGGCGACGCGCTCGCCTCCGCCCTCCTCGGGTTGCCAAGCGGGTTGCAGGCCTTCGTGCCCGATGCCACGGCCACGACCAGCACCATCGACTTCCACTTCCGCACCTACTCCGGCTACGTGCAGGATCAATGGGCGATCAAGAAGAACCTCAGCCTGACCTACGGCGTCCGCTACGACTACGTCGGCCGCCCCGTCGGGAAGGGGACGCAGAGTGGGTTCGACATGAGCACGGGCGAGTTCCTCATCGCCTCCGGAACGACGCCGCCGGTCTGTGCGTCCGCGCCGCCACCCTGCCTGCCCCCCCCTTCAACGAGCACATCCGGATCGTCGAGCCGTTCTCGATCCTGAAGCCGATCAAGGACAACATCGGGCCGCGCGTCGGCCTGGCCTGGCAGGTGAGCCCCAAGACAGTCGTGCGCACTGGCTACTCGCTGATGTGGGACGCCCTCGTGAACCGGGGCCAGTACTCCCAGCACGAATTCGAGAGGGGATGGCCGCTGTCTCCCGGCATCAGCATCAGCGAGCTCAACCGGCCGGGGCAGGACCCGAACACGCGGATCGAGCAGCTCTCGAACCTGCCCTTCGCGGTGCCGCCCGCCTCTCCCTGGACCCTCGGTGGCTTCTTCAACGATCCCGACCGCAAGGACCCGTACTCGCACCAATTCCACGTGGAGGTCCAGAGGGAGATCACGCGCAACCTGCTGACGTCGGTCGCCTATGTCGGCAGCCGCAATGGCCGCCTGGAGTACGCCGGCTGCGCCACCTGCGCGACGCGGCCCGCCTACGACGGAACGCGCAGGCTCACCCCCGCGGAGAGGGACCAGCTCCGCCCGTATCCCTACATCACCGGCGGGTTCACCTACGAGCAGGACAACGGCTTCGGCAGCTACGACGCGCTCCAGGTCAAGGTGCAGCACCGGTTCGCGCATGGCATCGCGACCGTGCTCTCCTACACCTGGTCGAAGACGATCGACACGAGCAGCGGCATCGCCCTCGCCGAGAACGGAATCGGCGGCGGGGCCGGCGTGCAGGATTTCTTCAACATCGACTCCAACAAGTCGGTGGCCAGCTACGACATTCCCCACATCCTCACCTGGGCCGGAGTCTGGGAGCTCCCTGCGGGCGAGGGCAAGAAGTGGCTGTCCAAGGGAGGGGTGGCGGCGGCGATCCTCGGCAACTGGCAGCTCAACTGGAACTCGCTCATCCGTTCGGGCGCGCCCTTCACGCCGTTCGTGAGCGGGGACCCCGCCAACGTCGGCGTCAACAATCGCACGCGGCCCAACCTCGTGGGCAATCCTGTGCTCGACAACCCCACGGTGAAGAAGTGGTTCAACGTGACCGCGTTCACCGTTCCCGTCAACACTTTCGGGGACGCGGGACGGAACATCGTGCGCGGGCCCGGCTTCTGGAACGTCGATCTCGGCTTGCAGCGGAACATCAAGGTAGGCAGCGCGCGGAGCCTGCAGCTCCGGTTCGACGCCTACAACGTGTTCAATCACATCAACAACGACCTGCCGACGAACAATTTCGTCAACATCCAGGATGCGCGCGCCGGCGAGATCACGGGCATCACCGGCTACACGCGGACGATGCAGGTCGGGCTTCGCATGGTGTTCTAACTGAAGCGTCGTGACCTGCTGCGTCTGGCCGTCAGTGTCCCGCTCGCAGGCCTGACGCCGCGCGCGCGTCCCGCGCCGGGCCGCGCGCGTGCCTTCGATCTCGCGGCCTTCCAGCGCGCCCCGGGCCGCGTGGTCGCGCCCACGGGCGGCGACGTCTCACGTGTCCGCCTGCTCCGCGCGTGGCAAGGCGCCCGGTGCCGCGCGCGCGTGAGGAATGCCGGGCCGTCGGTGGTCACCGTCGCCGAGGTCGTGCTCTTCGACGTCCCCCATTCCTTGCCGCCGGAGACCGCGATCTACGGCGAAGGGTTCCAGATGCTCAGCCAGACGGGCGGGACGGTCGGCCAGCCCGCCGACCTCGGCGACTACACGGACGGCAAGCACTATCGGATGCCCCAGCCCGCCGACGCCACCGTCCTCTACAACCTGCTGGCCCTGGCTCCGCCGCACGAGGTGGAGTGCGTGTTGGCATTCGCATCGAGCCGCCGGTTCGCCGGACGCTTCGAGCTGCGCCGCGATTCGTTGCGGGTGGTCCTGGACACCGAAAGCCGAGCGCTGGGACCGGGCGAGGAATGGGAGATGGAAGAGCTGGTCTTCCTCTCCGGCCGTCACCGGCAGGCGCTGCTGGCCACGCTCGGCGATCGGATCGCCGTGAATCATCCCCCGCTGCGCACGCCCGCGCCGCCGTCCGGATGGTGCTCGTGGTACTGCTTCGGCCCCAACGTCACCGCGGACGACGTGCTCGGCAACCTGGACGTGATCGCGCGCGAGGCGCCGGGACTGCGCTACATCCAGGTCGACGACGGCTACCAGCCCGCGATGGGG
>QHVP01000048.1:0-18754 GCA_003222295.1 Acidobacteriota bacterium
GCGTGAATGCGGTGGCGCCCGGCCTCGTCTGGCGCGAGGGCATCGAGGAGAGCTGGCCGGAAGGGGTCGCGCGGTGGAAGCGCGCCGCCCCCCTGGGCCGCCTGGGGCTGGCGGAGGACGTGGCCGACGCCTGCCTCTTCCTGGCCTCCCCGGGCGCGCGCTGGATCACGGGGGCGAGCCTGACCGTCGACGGTGGCGTGACGACCCACCCGATCTTCTGACCCGGGATGGCGCTCGAAGGGCGCACGGTCGTCGTCACCGGAGCCGGCGGGGGCATGGGGCGCGGGATCGCCGAGGCGGCGGCGGAGGCGGGAGCGCGCGTCGTCGTCGGTGACCTCGCCCTGGATCCGGTCGCGGAGACGGCGCGGCGCATCGAGACGGGCGGAGGCCGGGCCCTTCCCCTCGTCCTGGACGTGACCGACCCGGCGAGCATCACGGCCGCCATCGCTCGCGCCGCGGGTGCGTTCGGACGGCTCGACGGGTGGGTCAACAACGCGGGAATCCTGCGCATGGAGGCCGCCCTCGACCTTCCCGCCGCGGATTGGGAGGCGCAGATGCGCGTGAACGTTTCCGGCCTCTTCTCCTGCTGCCAGATCGTCGCCCGCCGGTTCATCGCCCAGGGCGAAGGCGGCGCGATCGTCAACGTCGCCTCCAACGCGGGCAAGGTCGGCTATCCCAACATGGCCGGCTACAACGCGGGAAAGGCCGCCGTCATCAACCTGACCCGCTCGCTGGCCGCGGAGTGGGCCCCGCACCGGATCAACGTGAATGCGGTCTGCCCGGGCGGGGTCGAGACGCCCATGCTGATGGCGGTCGCGGAGTGGATCACGTCGCGCCAGGGCGGCGACCCGAAGGAGCTGGTCCAGCGGATGGCGCCCGCGCAGCTCGGCCGCCCCATCCAGCCCATCGAGGTCGGGCGCGTGGTCGCCTTCCTCCTCTCCGACGCCGCCGCCGTCATCCGCGGACAGTCGATCAACGTGGACGGCGGCGACACGCCGTATTGAGCGCACGCACGCGCCGGCACGCCGTCCTCCGCCCGCGCCTGCGCGTCCTGCGCGGGGACGAGGTCGCCCTCGGCCCGGGCAAGGTCGCGCTGCTCGAGGCCATCGGACGCGAGCGGACGATGGCCGGCGCCGCCCGCGCCCTCGGCATGTCCTACATGCGCGCCTGGACGCTCGCGCGCACCATGAACCGCAGCTTCCGGCGTCCCCTGGTGGAGGCCGCGCGCGGGGGGTCCGGGCGCGGCGCCACCCGGCTCACCCGGGCCGGGACGGCCGTGTTGCGCCTCTACCGCGAGATGGAGCGGCGGAGCCTCGGCGCGGCCGCGGCGCCGTGGCGGCGGCTGCGCCGGCGGCTCAAGCCGTGACCGCGGCATCCGTTATACTCCCGGGTGTATATCGAGGAGCTCCGGGCATGAGCTGGATGCGGCGCCTCTTCGTCCCGGCCGTCCTCCTGATCGCCCTGGGCCCGGGATCGCCGGCGGCGGCGGCCGAGATCACCGTGTTCGCGGCGGCCAGCCTGGCCGACGCCCTCTCCGAGATCGGCAAGGCCTTCGCGGCGGCCTCCGGCCATCACGTCGCCTTCAACTTCGGCGCGTCCAGCGACCTTGGCCGCCAGATCCGGGCCGGAGCCCCCGCCGACGTCTTCTTCTCGGCGGATCGGATGCAGATGGACGGCGTCGAGCAGGCGGGCCTCGTTCGATCCGCGGATCGCGTGGATGTCCTCTCGAACACGCTGGTGGTCGTCGTGCCCGCCCGGGCGCCGCGGCGGCTCCAAGAGCCGGCCGAGATCGCCACCTTCGACCGCCTCGCCCTGGCCGATCCGGAGGCCGTGCCCGCCGGCGTCTACGCGCGCCAGTACCTGGAGTCGGCCGGGCTGTGGGCCCGGCTGCAAGGTCGCATCGTGCCCACCCTGAACGTCCGGGCCGCCCTCGCCGCGGTCGCGTCCGAGAACCTGCCCGCCGCGATCGTCTACCGTACCGATGCCGCGGTCTCGTCCCGCGTCCGCGTGGCCTTCGAAGTGCCGCGCTCCGCGGGGCCGGCCATCGTCTACGTCATGGCTCCGCTGGCCGCCGCCTCCCCCGCCGGCCGGCTCTTCGCGGGGGAGCTCACGTCCGCGCGGGCGGCGCGCACCTACGAGAAGTACGGGTTCATCGTCCTCGCCCACCGATAGTGCCGACGCGGGAGGAGTGGGCGATCGTCCTCTTCACCCTGCGCGTGGCCGCGCTGGGCATGGCGATCATCCTTCCCCTCGGCGTGGCCGCGGCCGCGCTGCTCGCCCGCCGCCGGGGCGCCGGGCGCACGGTGCTCGACACCCTCTTCTCCCTGCCCCTCGTCCTGCCCCCCACCGCGGTGGGCGTGGTCCTGCTCGACGCGCTCTCCCGCGCCAGCCCGCTGGGGCGGTGGCTCGCGGCCGCGGGCATCCAGATCGCGTTCGATTGGAAGGGCGTGGTGCTCGCCACCGCCGTGATGTCGTTCCCGCTGCTGGTCCGATCCGCGCTCACCGCGTTCGAGGAGGTGGACCCACGCCTGGTCGGCCTGGCCCGCACGCTCGGGTGCGGCCCTCTCCAGGCCTTCTTCCGCGTGACCCTGCCCCTGGCCTGGCGCGGCGTCCTCGCCGGCACCGTGCTCGCGTTCGCGCGCGCGCTCGGCGAGTTCGGGGCGACGGTGATGCTGGCCGGCAACATCCCGGGCCGCACCCAGACCCTGGCCCTGGCCATCTTTCACGAGACGCAGCTCGGCCACGACGGCCGCGCACGCGTCCTGGCCGGCGTGACCGCGCTGCTGGCATTCGTCGCCCTGTGGTCGTCGGAGGCGGTGGGACGGGCCCGAACGCGCAGGGCCGCGTGATCCGTCTCGATTTCCAGGCTCCGATCGCGCGCTTCCCGCTTCGGATCACCGCAGATCTGGACGCCCCCGTGACGGCGGTGATGGGACCGTCCGGCGCGGGCAACGCGTCGCCATCGACGACGACGTGCTGGTCGACACCGCCGCCGGACGGCAAGTGCCTCCGCAGCACCGCCGCGTCGGCTACGTCCCCCAGGACGCCGGCCTCTTCCCTCATCTCACCGTGCGCGAGAACGTCCTCTTCGGTGCCCGCCGTGCGACCGAGGAAGTGGGGCACGCGATCGACGTCCTCGAGATCGGCTCTCTCGGTGGCCGCTATCCCTCCGCGCTGTCCGGCGGCGAGAAGCAACGCGTCGCGCTCGCGCGAGCCCTGGCCACGCGCCCGCGGCTGCTGCTGCTGGACGAGCCCCTGGCCGCGCTCGACGTCTCCCTGCGCGAGCGGATCGTGCCCTACCTCCTGCGCATCCGCGACGAATGGTCCACGCCCATGCTCTACGTGACGCACAACGTCGGGGAAGCGCTCGCCCTCGCGGGCGAGGTCCTGCTCCTGGAGGGCGGCCGCGTCGAAGCGCAGGGGGCGCCGCTTGCGCTGCTGGCCACGCCCGGCCTCTCTCGCGAAGCCCGCGCCGGCATCGAGAACCTCCTGGCCGGAGAGATCGAGGGGCACGACCTGGAGGGAGGGGTGACACGGGTCCGCCTGGCCGGCGGCCTCATCGTCGCCGTGTCGATCGTCGCGGAGCGGCCGGTCGCGTCGGCGGTGACGGTGGCCATCCGCGCCGAGGACGTGATCGTGGCGACCGAGCCCGTACGTGGCCTCTCCGCGCGCAACGTCTACGAGGCCGTCGTGCGCGGCATCGAGCGCGGGCCGGGGGACGCCGCCGTCCGCTGTGCCGTCCGTCCGGAGCTTCCGGAATGGCTGGCCCGGCTCACGCCGGCCGCGGTGGCCGAGCTGGGACTCTCTCCGGGATCGCGGGTCTGGCTCGCGGTGAAGAGCCATTCCGTCCGCGTGGCCTCCGCCCCGCCGGCGAGAACGGCGCCGGCGGCCGATTTCGGGACCAGCCACGCATGACGTACGCGCTGGATCACGTGTTCGTCTGCTGCGCGGAGGGCGCGCCCGAGGCCGAGAGGCTCGTCCGCCTCGGGCTCGCCGAGTCGTCTTCCTGCGCACGCCGCGGGCGAAGGAGCGGCGAGGCGTGCTCGCTGCTGTGAGGCGCTAGGTCGCCGACTCCACCTGCCGCATCGTCTCCGGGTTCCAGGAGACGGGCCGCTTCTCGCGCTGGCTGACGTTGCACAGGAGCGCGGGACCGGCGGCGCGCAGGCCGAAGACGGAGTCCTCGATCACCGGCGTGCGCGTGCGCACGGCCTCGACGAAGTTCGCGGTGTGCGCTTCCGTCTCGTTGTAGTCCGGGGGCGGCTGGTATCGCTCCTCGTGTCCCGTCCGGAGCTGGCCCTTCTGCTCCGGATATTTCTTGTGGTATTCCGCGAGATAGGCGTCCTGGATGGCCTTGGGGAACGTGTCGATGGTGTAGCCAGGCTCCTTGTCCGGGTCGCGCTTGGTGATCGTGATCCCGTCGCGCCCGAGGCTCATGATCCCTTCCGGTCCCACGAACCGGAACGCGTCCTCCCCGCCCGCGCCCGCCGCGAAGTTGACGCGCAGGGTCAGCGTGAACTCGGGATGGGCGGCCGTCTTCGGGTAGTCGAACAGGCCGAGAAGGACGTCGGGGGCATCCCGCCCGTCCTTCCAATAGCGAAGGCCGCCCGTCGAGAAGACCCGCGTCGGCCCCATGGACCCGGTGATGAAGTGGATGCCGGTGAAGAGGTGGACGAAGAGGTCACCCGCCACCCCCGTGCCGTAATCGTCGTAGTTGCGCCACCGGAAGAAGCGCACGGGGTCGAAGGGCCGCTTCGGCGCCGGCCCCAGGAACCTCTCCCAGTCCATCGTCTGGGGCGAGGCATCGGGCGGGATCGTGTACTGCCAGGCGCCGATCGCGGAGTTGCGGTTCCAGAACGCCTCGACCATGTTCAGCTCGCCGATCGCCCCCGCGGCCAGCAGCTCCTTCGCCTTGTGGTAGACGACGCTGCTGACGCGCTGGCTGCCCACCTGCAGGATGCGGCCCGTCTTCTTCTGCGCGTCGACCACCTGAAGGCCCTCGAGCACGTCGTGGACCATCGGCTTCTCGACGTACACGTCCTTGCCCGCGTTCATGGCCTCGATCGCGATGCGCGAGTGCCAGTGGTCCGGCGTCGCGATGATCACGGCGTCCACGTCCTTCCGGGCCAGGATCTCCTTGTAGTCGCGCGTCGTGACCAGGTTGTCGCAGTAGACCTCTTTCGCGCGCTTCAGCCGGCCGTCGTAGCAATCGGCGACGGCCACCAGCTCCACGCCGGGGACCTTGAGCATCGCCTTGGTGTCACCGTTGCCCTGGCCGCCGAGGCCGATGGTGGCGATGCCGACGCGCTTGGCGTCACCGGTGGTCTTGCCGCACCCGACGAGCGGCTTCTCCTGGGCGCTGGCCTTCGTCGCCACCGCGGCGGCGGCGACGGCGGCGCCCGTTGCCACCTTGAGGAAGTCGCGTCGCGACGCGTCTGCGCTTGGTGCCATGGGATCCTCCGCGAGTGGATGAGCGTGGCCGGGAGCGGCCGCGCCGCAGACTAGCCGTCCCGGCCGGACACGTCAAGGCGCCTGGTTGCGCTATCATCCGCCCGCGATGTTCGCTTCGGTCCTGCTCGCGGCTGCGCTCGCCACCTCTGCCATGGCGGGGAGCGCTCCTTCCCGGGCCGCCGCCGAGCTCAGCCCGCCGGCCGTGGTGAACGCCGTCCAGTGGGGACGTCCGGCGGGCGCGGCGCGGATGCCCGCGGTACGGGCTCGCGGGCGCGGATCGCGGACCCCGCGCCGTCTTCGCTCCCTCGCCTAGCGGCGGTGGACGGTCGCACCATGAAGCGCGCGCGGCGGACGGCTCCCCGGAAGAAGAGCGACTACGACACCTTCCTGCGCCTGGCCCACGAGCTGCCGGGCGTGGAAGAGGGCATCTCGTACGGTACGCCCGCCGTCCGCGTGGGCGGCCGCTTCCTGGCGCGGCTGCGCGAAGACGGCGACCTCGCGATCCGCTGCTCGTTCGAGGATCGCTCGCTCCTGATGGAAGAGTACCCGGGCGCGTTCTACGTGACCGACCACTACGCGAACTACCCCGCCGTCCTTGTGCGCCTCTCGAAGGTGCGGCGGGACGTGCTGCGCACGGTCGTGGAGAAGGCGTGGCGCCGGGTGGCGCCGAAACGGCTCGTCGCGAGCCACGATCGGCCGCGCAAAGCCTGACCGGGCGAAGGCGGGGCGGGCCAACTCGCGCCGCGACTTCGCGTACAATTCGGCAACTCATCGATCCCTGGGAGGCCTATGACTCTTGCGCGCGGGCACGCGCCCCGGACAGCTTGAGATTCCCCGTCCTTCTTTCCGTATTCATGCTGGCGGCCGCGGCGGGCGCGGCCCAGGAACCCAGCCGGGAAAGCCCGGCCGTTTCGCCTGATCCCGCCCCCGTTGCCTCGCCGGCTCCGGTCGCCTCGCCGACCGCGCCCCCGGCGGCGGCGCCGACGCCGCCGGTTTCACCCACGCCCGCTCGTTCGCAACGGTCGCTCGGACAGGCCTTCGACGTGGACCTTCTCCGCTCCCTGCCCATGAGCAACGGCGTGTGGTCCGTCTTCGAGACCATCGAATCGAACGCGATCCTCGATCGCATCGAGAGCAGCGGCCTCTACGTCGGCGAGGCGGGGCTCATGGGCGTTCGCGGCAGCTCGTGGACCCAGGCCTCCTGGCTCCTGGGCGATCTGGACGTCACGGACCCGGACCGCACGGGGACACCGCTCTTCTTCGCCGATCCCGAAGCCCTGGCCGCGGTCGAGATCTCGGCCGGACTGGCCCCCGCCGACGTCCGGGGAGCGGGCCCCGGCGTGTGGCTGGTGCCGCGGCGGCCGGACACGCGGTGGCGGAAGACGGTCCAGGTCAACGACGCGCCGACGGCCCTCCAACAGTCCTATCGGAGAAAGGGCGCCCCCGCCATCGCGCACCTCGATTCCTTCTCGAGCGCGCACTTTCGCCTCAGCGGTCCGCTCGTCGCCGATCGCCTGAGCGCCGTCGTCTCCGGGAACCTCACCCGCGGCGCCCGCCGCGAGCGCTCCGACCCGCGGTCACTGGACGGGCGCGAGGCGGGGGTGCTCGGGCACTTCGTCTACACGCCGACGTCACGAGACGAGGTACGGCTGCTGGGCGGCGTGCAGCGCCTTTCCCATCCGTACGAGGGACGTGCCCGCTTCGGCGGCGGCAACGTGCAGCAGGTCGACAACCTCTTGCAGGTCCAGTCGACATGGCAACGGCAAGGCTCGCGGCCGTGGTCGCTCACCGGCGGTCTCGTGCGCGGCGTGTTCGACCCGCATCTCACGGAGGTGGCGACGGGAGTGGTCGAGCGCTTGTCCGACGGGCCGGTGCAGCAGCAGTTCCCGGCCGCGAGCACGCGCGGACGCTGGGCGCTGACCGGCTGGTTCGATCCGTTCACGAACGGCAACCACGCCGTGCGCGTCGGGACGTCGCTTTCCCTGACGCACTCCACGACTCGCCCCGCGGAGGAGATCCGGCTCACCCCCGAGACCGTGGGCGGCCTTCCCGCCCGCGTCTGGGACTACGGCTGGACCGGCCCCACGTGGTGGCGCGGGAACGAAGTGGCCGCCTATGTCACCGACGACTTCCGATTCCGTCAGCTCTCGGTCAATGCGGGGCTGCGCTACGAGTCTTCGCGCGGGTCCGCGGCGAACTCGGACGGGCGGATCGAGTGGACCGGTGTGACTCCCCGCGTGGTGGGGCGCGTCCGACCCTTCCCGAAGGATCGCCCGAACCTCGTCCTGCTCGCGGGCTACGCCGAATACCTCAGCCGTCTGCCCCTCAACCTGCTCGCGTACGGCGATCCAGGGGCTCCTCACGGCGCCGCCTATCAATGGCTGGACGGAAACCACGACGGCCGCTTCCAGATGGACGAGCGCGGCCTGCTCGTGGCGCGGGTGGGGCCCGGCGGACCGCGGGCGACCATCGACCCCGGCCTGAAGGCCCCGCGGTCGAAGGAGGTCTTCATCGGCTTCGAGACCGACATCCGGAGCTTCCGCGCCCGCTTCCTCGCCTACCACCGCCGCGAGCGCAGCCTCGTCACCTCGGTCAACTACGGAGCGCCCACTTCGGCCTACGACGTCTCCTACATCCCGGACCCCGGAGGCGACATCGTCGGGGGGACCACCCTCCAGATGCTCCCCGTCTACAACCGCCGCATCGACAGTTTCGGCCGGGACCGCTACCTGCTCACGAACGACACCCAGACGGGAACCGGGAAAGGCCTCGAGATCTCGGTCGACGGCCGGGTCGGAAAGCGCGTGCGCGTGCTGCTCGGCGCCACCGCCTCCAAGACGAACAGCCCCTCGGCCTACCGCGGATTCCTGGCCACCGAGAACGACCAGGGCCTCGTGGGCGAGCGGCTGGAGCTCCCGAACGCGGAGACCTTGTCCACCGGACGGCTCTTCTTCGAGCGCGGATACACGATCAAGATGGCCGGAACCTACGAAGCGCCCCATGACTTCCGGTTCGGGGCGGTGGCGCGCTACCAGGACGGCCAGCATTTCGCGCGCTTCGTGATCCCGACCGACCTCAACCAGGGTCCGGAGCCCATCAAGGGCATCACCAACGGCTACTCGCGCTTCACCTACGTGCTCACCATCGACGCGCGCCTGGAGAAGGGCTTCACCCTGGGGAGCACGCGCCTGGCCGCGGTGATCGAGGCCTTCAACCTGCGCGGCACCGGGATCGAGGTCGAGGAGGACGTGAAGTGGGGGCCGGACTACCGACAGACCTCGGCCGTGCAGCCTCCGCGTGCCCTGCGCCTCGGCCTGCGCCTCGACTTCTGACCCCGGTCAGCGCGCGGCGGGCAGCTTGACCGTCCGGCCCGTGTGGGCGGACTCGCGCGCCGCGTCCAGGATCTCGGTGACGATCAGGTTGTTCTCGAGGGAGGAGAGCCCGGAGGGACGCACCTCGCCGCGCGCCACCGCGGCCAGGTAACGAACCGGGTCGTCCTCGGGCGCGGCCAGGGCCGGCGACGGCACCTCCGCCTCCTCCTTGCCCTCCAGCCGGAAGCGCACCGCCTCGCGGCGCACGGTGAGGGCCTGTCCGCGGCTTCCGTACACCTCGAGATCCTTCCGGTCGAAGGGCCAGTTCCAGGAGGCCTGGATGATGCCGACCGCCTGCGGCCAGGCCACCACGATCGTGGCCTCGTCGTCGACGCGAGGGTACACGGCGGGCTTGAAGGTCTGCGTCACCGCGCTCACCGAGAGAGGACGCGCGTTGCCCATCAGCCACGTGAACAGGTTCGCGCCGTAGCAGCCGAAGTCGGTGAGCGCGCCGCCGCCGTTGAGGACGGGGTCGGTCAGCCAGCGGAGGAACTCCGGCTGCACGCCGATCTCCCGGGGACCGCGATGTCCGTCGTGCGCCACCATCTTGCGCACGGGGCCGAGCGTGCCCTCCTTCACGACGTCGAAGACGGCGCGGTTGCTCGCGTACCAGGTCGTCTCGTAGTTGACGAGGACCTGGATGCGGCCGCGCGCGGCCGCCTCCGCGATGCGCCGCCCGTGCGCGGTCGAGACGGCCAGCGGCTTCTCCATCATGACGTGGACGCCACGCGTGGCGCAGGCCTCGACGACCTGCGGGTGATCGTAGGTGCTGGTGAAGATGGCGACGGCCTGGGGCCGGGCCGCGTCGAGCATGGCCTCGGCGGTGCCGTGGAAGATCTCCGGCGCCAGGGCGTACCGCTCGCGATAGAGGTCGCGGAGCGACGCGTCCGGATCGACGACGCCCACCAGTTGGACGTCCGTCCGCCCCTTGAGGCGATCGAGGAACCCGCGGACGTGGCCGTGGACGAGACCGACGATGCCCAGGCGGACGGGAGGGCGCTCACCCTCGGCGGCCGCCGACGGCAGAGCCATCAGCAGGGTCCCGAGACAGGCGACGAGGCGCAGGGCAGGCGTAGCGGCGGCAATCGTTCGGCGCAAGGGCGCTCCTCGGAGGGTTTCGACGACCCGGTCACGTGATGGACGCAATGTTGAGCCCGAGCGAAGAAACGAGCAACCGCTGGCCGTATCCTCGAAGGAGGTAGCGGAAAGATCCCCTTGCACGGCAGGACTCATGCGCGACGACAATTACCGATTCATGATGCTGTGCCTCGTCACGTTCGCTCTGGCAGGTTGCAGCGGCGACAGACCGTCGAACCCCACTTCGGCCACCGACATCGCAACGGTTCAGGATGAGCGCGGAAGCGCGACCGCGCAGGCCAGCGACAGCGTGACCATCTGCCACATCCCGGCGGGCGATCTCGCGCTTGCGCACAACATCACCGTGGCCGGTTCGGCGCTTCCGGCGCATCTTGCCCACGGCGACCTGATCCTTCCTTGTCCGCAGCCCTGACTCGTCGTACGCAAGGGAGGACCAACGCAGACAGCAATGCACGGTTCGCGCGCGTCTCTCGTTGAAACAGCAGCACAATACCTTCAGTGTTGCATCGGGCCGCCGAGGCGCCACGGCGGCAAGGCGCGAGGAGCGCCGCGACCTACGTCGGTCGCAAGCGACGAGCAACGCAGCCGCCGGGGATGCATCGGCGGCCTTTCAGCATGGTGGAGGCGGTGGGAGTCGAACCCACGTCCGGAAGCACGCCTACGGGAGATCCTACAGGCTTAGCCCGACCTGAAATTTCGCCTTCGCCGTGTAGGTCGGACGAAACCGGCAAAGGCTAGTCCGATTGATCTCACCCGTCGCCCCCGGACCGAGAGCTAAGGGCCAGCCCACCTTGATGACGCCCTTTCCGGCCGCCGTGGGCGGGCCACCGGGAGGACGGGCTGACTAGGGTTTAGTTAGGCAGCCAATGCCAAGTTATCGTTGGCAGTTGTGACTTTCCACCGCATTTAGGAGCCGGTAGCACGCTCCGCCTGCATCGCCCGGGGTCGCTGTTCCCGTCGAAACCGTGACGCCCCCAAACATCATCATTGTAGCATCTCGGGGCATGCGCCCCCTGTCGCCGACCGCGGCCGAAGGCGGCGATCGTGGCGAAGGTGATCCTCCGCGCGCTCACGGCCAGGCGGCCGCGCGTGCGCTACGCGGTGGGGCCGGATTCGGCTCTCATACGGGACCACTTCGAGGTGTGAGCCACTCCCACGCGCGGACAGACATCCTCGAGCGGACAGATCGCACACGCCGGCCGCCGGGTGCAGACGTCTTTCGCCAGCAGCACGATCTGCGCGTGGAAGTCGTTGTAGAGCCGGGTCTCGGAGGGCAGTGCATCCATGAAGATCCGCTGGAGCACGTCGTAGGGCTCGTCCCCGGCCACCGTCCCCAGGCGGGCGAAGACCCGCCGGGTGTAGGCGTCGATCACGAACAGGTGCTGGCCCGCCGCGTAGAGCGCGATCGAATCGGCGGTCTCGGGCCCGATGCCCGGCACGGCGAGCAGCTTGCCGCGCAAGACACGGGGCTCCTCCGCCTCCATCGCCTGGACTCGCCCGCCGTACTCGCGGCCGAGGAAATCGAGGAAAGCGCGCAATCGCCGGGCCTTGACGTTGAAGCATCCGGAGCTGCGGATCAGCGGCGCGATCTCCGACGCGGGCATCTCGCGCAGCGCATCGTAGGAGAGGAGGCGACGTGACCGGAGCACCTCCAGCGCCTTCTCGACGTTGGTCCAGGCCGTGTTCTGCACCAGGATCGCGCCCAGGCAGACCTCGAATGCGCTCTGGGCCGGCCACCAGCCGGCGTGACCGCGACGGCGGACGAGCCTTGCGTACACTTCGCCGAGGTCGATCGGACCCTGCGATGCACGGCGCATGGGACCGTTGACACTCCGGAGCGAACTGCCGATAATGCGCTAAATCCTGGGCGTGTCTGGATTTCGCGGCACATCCTGAGGGGGAGATGACCTTACAAGAAGACCTCAAGGCCAAGGCGCTCGGCCTCATCAGCCAGCAGATGGCGAACTGGGTCGTCGACATCCAGCGCCAGATCGGCGAGCACCAGGGCAACCTCGTGCGTGCGCTCGACGATCTGCAGGAGCAGGTGGCTCGCTACGACGAGAAGATCAACGAAGGCGACATCGAGATGGCGATGGCCGAGGTGGTGGCGAACATGCCGCCCCCGGAGCCGGCCGCCCCCGTCGGTCCCGGCTTCGATCAGCTCAAGGCGTCCGTGGCCGCCCTGGAGAGGGGCACCAGCCTGTCCGAGGTGCTCACGCACCTGGTGAACGAGGTCTCGCAATACATCGACCGTGCCGCCATGTTCATCGTGAAGGGGCCGAGCGCGATCGGGTGGTACGCGCGCGGCCTGGAGCCGGCCGACGTGATCAAGCAGGTCAACGTCCCCCTCAACGCCGATACCGTCCTGCGCAACGTCAACAACTCGCGCCACGCGATGCGCGGCGCACTGGAGCATTCGCCGGGAACCCAGCAGGCCCTGGCCCGCCTCGGCGGCAGCCCGCAGGCCGTGCTGGCCGTGCCCCTCATCCTCCGCGACAAGCTGGCCGCCATCCTCTATTGCGACACCGCGCAGGAGGAAGTCCCCGGCGCCGTCGCCGATCTCATCGAGCTCCTCGTCCTCTTCGCGGGCAAGACCATCGACATGCTCTCCCTGGCCCCGAAGACGGCGGCGGCGGCGCCCGCCGCGGCGCCCTCGCGGCCACCCGCACCCGCGGCGCGCCCGGCGGCGGCGGCCGCCCCCGCCCCCGCGGACGAGGGCGGCTCGACCGTGATGTTCAACGCGCAGCAGATGTCCTCCTTCCGGCCGCAGGGTGCCGCGGCCGCGCGGCCGGCGGCGCCGCATCCCCCGCCCGCCGCCGCCCCCTCCATGTCGCCCGAGGAGACGAAGGCCCACGAGGACGCGAAGCGCTTCGCCCGCCTGGTCGTGAGCGAGATCAAGCTCTACAACGAGGCGAAGGTGAACGAGGGCCGCCGCCACAAGGACATCTATGAGAGGCTGAAGGAAGACATCGAGCGCGGCCGCCAGATGTACGCGGACCGGGTCGCTCCGCACGTGCGCGACAGCACGAACTACTTCTACGACGAGCTCGTGAGGATCCTTGCTGGAGGCGATCAAGGCGCGCTCGGGCCGATGTAGCTGCCGCGGCCTCCGTACGGTTTCCTGATGGTGCGTTCGCTCGTCCTGGCCGCCCTCTTCGTGGCGGCCGCCGTCCCTCCTCTCTCTCCGGCCCAGGCCGTGTACCCGGCCGCGCGCGGCTACTGGCTGCAGCCGTTGCCCGGGAACGACCTGGAGGCGGCGCTGCACGCCATCGTCACCGATCCGGCCGTGGCCGGCACGCCCCAGGCCGCGCACGCCCTGCGCGACCTCGCCGCGCAGCATCCGATGGGCGCGACCTCGGGCCTGGCGCGGCTGGCCGCGGGCCTGATCCTGCTCGACCATCAGCAATACGTCGAGGCGGAGGCCCTCCTCCTCGACGGCGAGATCCCGAAGACGCACCTCGAGGATCACGCCTGGAAGGCGCTGGCGGAGCTGTACGAGAAGACCGCCAACTTCGCGAAGGCGGCCGCGTACTACGACAAGCTGGCCGCGCGGTCGGATCCCAACCCGCTGCGTTGCACGGCGCTCCTGCGCGGGGGCGAGGTCCACGACGTGGTGGGACAGCGCGAGCAGAGCGTCGAGATGATCCAGCGCGCCCTGGCCCAATGCCCCGGACGCGAGCCCCAGGCCCTGCTCCTACTGGGCGCGGTGCAGGAGCAACGCGGACAGCGGCGCGCAGCCGCCGAAGCCTTCGACCGCCTGGACCGCGACTACCCCACCACGGCGCCGGGACGCGAAGCCGTCGCCCGGCTACGCAAGCTGGCCGCGGACCTCCCGCCCGCCACTCCGCAGGAAAAGATCGGACGCGACCTCAAGAAGGCGCTCGTCCTGTTCGAGGGGGGCGAGCATCGCGCCGCGGTCAAGCTGTTCCAGGCCCTCCTGCTCCGCAAGCCGGCCCCCGCGGACGCGGACCTCATCCACGTCCGCCTCGGCCGCGCGCTGCTCGAGATCGGCAGGCGCGACGACCAGGCACGCGTGGCCCTGGCCGCGGTGAAGAAGGGCTCGGCGGTCGAGCCGGAGGCCGCGTACTTCCTCGCCAAGATCCAATCGCGAAGGGCCAGCAGCCCGGCCGCCTTCGGCGCGGTGGCGACCCGCTTTCCGGGCACGTCCTGGGGGGAGGAGGCGCTGCTCGACGGCGCCGCCTTCTACGCGCGGTCGGGCCGGGACGACGACGCGCTGCCCTTCTATCGGCGGCTCTACGAGGCCTACCCGCAAGGCAAGTACGCCGACCCCGCGACGTTCCGCGTCGGACTGGGCGAGTACCGGGCCGCCCGCTACGACAAGGCGGCCGAGATCTTCGAGGCCGCGGCCAAGGCGCGCAATTCCAATCTGTGGCGGCCGGCGCTGCTGTACTGGGCGGGGCGCGCCTACCGGGAGATGGGCCAGGAAGGCCGCGCCCGCGCCCTGTTCGAACAAGTCCTGGCGCGCTACAAGTTCGCCTACCACGGCATTCGTGCCCGCGAGGCGCTGGGCCGGCCGCCCGCGGGCGCGGCGTCCACTCACCCGTCTCCCCTCGAATGTCTCCCCGTCTTTCCGGAGCCCTTTCGCTCGCGTGTGCGCAACCTGCTGCTGATCGAGCGACTGGAAGAAGCGATGGACGAGCTCTCGTCTGCGCCCCCGAACCCGACGGTGCAGGCCACGCGCAGCTGGGTCTTCTGGCGCCTGGGGCAGCTGCGGCCGGCCATCACGGCCATGAAGCGCGCCTATCCCGAGTACGTGACGGAGGCGGGGGATCAGCTCCCCGAGGCCGTCTGGCAGATCCTCTTCCCCATCCGGTTCACGGACCTCCTCTCCGCCAGCGCGGGCGCGGCCGGGGTCGACCCGGCGCTGGTGGCGGCCGTGATCCAGCAGGAGTCCACTTTCGACGCGGGCGCGGTGAGCAGCGCGGGCGCGCACGGGCTCATGCAGCTCATGCCCCCCACCGGCCGTGCCCTCGGGCGGGCCGCGGGCATCAAGAAGCTGGCCGTCCCCCAGCTCCACGATCCCGCGATCGGCCTCGAGCTGGGCACGGTCTACCTCCGCGAGATGATCGACCGCTTCGGAGGCAAGATCGAGAGAGCCGTGGCCGCGTACAATGCAGGTCCGCACCGCGTGGCGGTCTGGAACCAGGCGCGGCCCGGGATGAAGGCGGAGGAGTTCGTGGACAGCATCCCCTTCAGCGAGACGCGGACCTACGTCATGACGATCCTGGGCGCGGAGGAGCAGTACCGGCGGATCTACGGCCTGGCCGCGGCGGGCGCATCCGGCGCCGGCGCATCCGGCGCCCCCGCGCCTGCCGCCGGTCCCGCGGCGGCGCGGCCATGAGCTTCCGCCTCGGCGACTCGCTCAAGATCGATCCCGCGCTCCTGCAGCGTCAAGGGAGGTTCATGCGCAGCGACGGACGGGCCGCCGACCAGCTTCGGCCGGTCACCATCACGCCGCACTACACGAAGCACGCCGAAGGGTCCGCCCTCATCGAGGTCGGAGACACGCGTGTCATCTGCACGGCGAGCGTGGAGGACCGCGTGCCTCCCTTCGCTCGCAGCGCGAGGTCACGAAGGGCCGCGCTTCCGGCCGCACCCACGAGATCCAGCGCCTGATCGGGCGCTCGCTGCGGGCGGTGGTGGACATGCGCGCGCTCGGGGAGCGCACGCTCTGGGTCGACTGCGACGTCATCCAGGCCGACGGCGGGACCCGCACCGCCTCCATCACCGGCGCCTTCGTGGCCATGGTCGACGCGCTGCGCCACCTGCGCAAGCAGGGGGCGTTCACGGAGCTGCCCCTTCTCGACTTCGTGGCCGCCACGTCCGTCGGCAAGCTCGGCTCCGAGATCCTGCTCGACCTCAACTACGAGGAGGACTCGAAGGCGGACGTCGACATGAACATCGTGAAGACGGGAGCGGGCCGCTTCGTCGAGATCCAGGGCACGGCCGAGGACGGGTCCTTCAGCGAGGACGAGATGAAGGCCCTGATGGCCGCCGCCCACAAGGGCACGCAGGAGCTGATCGCGATGCAGCGCACGGTGCTGGGCGACGTGACCCTGAAGAAGCCGAAGGTCGAGGCCTGAGCCTACTGGCCCAGTGTCCCCCAGGCTCGTGTTCGATCTAGTGGCGGGCGGGCCCCAGATACCTCTCGAGCCAATCGATGATCTCGCGGACCTCTTCCATCCGCGGAAAGTTGCCGTGCCCGGCCTCGTAGACGACGTGCTTCTTGTCCTTGTCCGGCGTTCCCAGGAGACGAAAGAGTGGCAGCTGGGAGGACTCGTAGGGGAAGTAATCGTCGTAGCGCCCATTCAGCATCAATACGGGGGTCGTCACGCGGGGCGCGAAGTTGAGCCGGTCGACCTCGGGCAGATCGCGGCGAAGCTGAAATCCACCGCGCGTCAGGATGGCCGCTTTGATGCGGCGATCGAGCGCCAGGAACACGGGCGCGAGCTGCGCACCGTGGCTATCGCCGAGATATGCGAGCTTCATGCTGTCGATGTCCCTTCGCGTCTGAAGGTAGTCGAGCGATCGGCTCACGTCTTTCGCCATCATGATCACGTTGTCGCGAAAGAACGCGGGCGGCTTCCCGCCCGGCCTCAAGCCGTCCTGTCGTTCGAAGGTGCTTTTGTAGACCGGGAAGATCAGCGCGCGGCCGCTCTTCAGGACGAATCCCAGCTCGTCCTCGACGAGGGAGAAAGAGAACTTCTCGATGAACATGGCGTCCGAGGGCGGGAACCACATCACGGCCTGTAGCGGCGGGGAGATGTTCCGCGGCCGGACGAGGTGGGCGGTCACGCGCTCGTTGCCGTAGGCGGCGTCGAAGCTCACCTTCTCCCGCGTCCACTTCGGCGTCGTCTCCGTCTCCTCCACTCGTGCGTGCAGCTCGCTGTGGTCGTACGCGTATAGCCCCCGGTACGCCTCGAAGACGTCGTCCCCGACCGGCTTCTCCTTGAAGTAATCGCGGAAGGTCGCCTCGATTCGTTCTACGGCGGCCGCGGGCGGCGGCGAATCGAGCTTGACGCACCGGAAGCCGAAGTTCGGCTCGCGGTCCCATGGCGACCGCGCGTCCGACTGGAAGAACATGTACGTCGGGTCGCCGAAGCCGCCGCCCATGATGAACCGCTTGCCATCCCGGCCTGCGTTCCAGCACCACTCCTTCACGTTGCCGGCCATGTCCGTCGTTCCAAATCCGCTCAGCGTGCCGCGGCCTCCCACGGGCTGGGTCTCGACACCGTGGAAGTTGCTCGCGGGCGCCCACAGCGCGCCGAACCCTGATTGGGACGCCTGGGTCCAGTGATACGCGGTGGGGAGGGTCTTGCCTGCGAACTCGGCGTACGCCGCGGCCTCGTACCAGCTGACTCCGGCCACGGGATGCTTGTCCCGACCCTTGGGATAGCCGCCCGCCTCCCACGAGGCGGGGCCAGGGCGTCCGGTCCTATCGTGGAAGAGCGCCACCGCGTCTTCCCACGCGAGCTCGCGCCCGTCCTTCACGAAGGGCTGCCTCCAGAACTCGCGCTTCTGGTAGCCGCCGGCGTCGACGAATTCCTTGTACTCCTCGTTCGTGACTTCGTGGCGGTCGATGAGGTAGTCGCCGGGATCGACTCGGGGAGCCTCTCCGAGCGGATGCAACAGGCGGGTCTCGCCTCCCGTGACGGCCACCATCCCGGGGGGAACGCTTCGCTCGGGACGGAGCTTCACCGTCCACTCGACGGGGAACCAACTTCCCGCCTGGTCGATGGTCAACGAGGGAGCGAACCCGGCCTTGGCGACGCGCCAGACGTAACCATCCCTGGGTACGCGAACGTCCTTAAGGGGGGTCTTGCCAAGGTATTGCCAGGCATTCTCATCCCCCTGGTAGGACCGGATCGAGACGTCGGCCCCGGGCGGGACGCTCCCAATCGAGGCCGCCGCCGTGGCCCGCAGCCAGAGCCCTTCCAGGGTCGGATCATGCGAGAGGACCTGCCGGGCGTCGCGGGTGAGAGCGGCCGCCTTCGCAAACTCCCCCGTCTCGACGAGCCGCGCGATCTCGGGCGTTGCCGTTTCCCGCGCCCATCGCTCGCGGGAGGAGCGGTGCTCGAGCCACCCGAGGGCGCCGCTGGCCACGATGACGGCGGTGCCCGCGCCAAGAGCGATGGCGCGTCGGCGCAAGGCATGGCGCAGCAACCGGTCCGCTCCAGCGACCAGTCGCCTCGGTCGAAGACGAAGACCTGGACTCCACCGTTCACGTAACGCCACCGCGACATCCCGCGCCGCCGTGAAGCGGTCGGCCGGGTCGCGTGCGAGGTAACGCAAGATGACCCGCTCCCAATTCCGGTCGAGTTGCGGGACATGTTCGCGGGGCGAAGGGGGAGGGCCCTGAAGCCGCTTGAGGGCAGTGGCCAACGGTGAGCCCGCGGTGAACGGACGATCGCCGGTCACCATCTCGTACATCACGACGCCCAACGCGTAGACATCCGTAGCGGCGCTGACCGCCCGGCCCTCGACCTGCTCCGGGGCCATGTAGTCCGGCGTGCCGAATTCGCGCCCGGTTGCGGTGATGGGTACGCTGTCGGAGCTGGCGCTCCGCGCCAGCCCAAAGTCGGTCACCACCGCTCGTCTGCCCTCTCCCGACGGCACCAGCATGACGTTGGCGCTCTTGAAATCGCGGTGCACGATCTCGTGTGAGTGTGCCGCGTCGAGCGCGGCCGTCATCTGAATCACGAGAGGGAGGGCTTCCGCCTCGGTCATGTGGCCGACGCGACGAAGCTCGTCCGCGAGCGTCACGCCACCCAGCAGCTCCATGGTGAGGAATGGAACCCCTCCCATTCCCGCCGGCA
>QHVP01000048.1:18810-19784 GCA_003222295.1 Acidobacteriota bacterium
GAGGCCCGGCGGTCTGCCATCTCCGCGCAAACCACTTTCAGCGCCACCCGCTCGCGCAACTCGGCGTCCTCGGCCTCGTACACCTCTCCCATGCCGCCACGCGCGATCCAGCGCAGGATCCGATACCGATCCCCGACGATCTGCCCATCTTCGAACAATCGCTCTCGAGGCGGAACCCTGGGCCCGTCCAGGAATGACCACGACTCGTCATGGGACGCGATCAGGGACTCCAATTCGATCCGCAGCTCAGCGTCTTGCCCACACGCTTCAGCCAGGAATGGCGGTCGGTCCGCGGCTCCGCGCTCCAAAGCCGCCTCGAAGACCTCCTGAATACGCTCCCAACGCTCCGGGGTCATCGGAGAAGCTCGGGCCCGCGTGAGGCGGCGGGCCCCTTCAGCGCACGGTGCAGCCAGGCGCGAGCGATCGTCCACTCGCGCTTGACGGTTGCCGGAGACAGCGCCAGCACGCCCGCGGTCTCCTCCACGGACAGTCCTCCAAAGAAACGCAACTCGACGACCCGACTCTTCCTGAGGTCGAACCCCGCCAGATCCTTCAGCGCGTCGTCGAGAGCGGTCAGATCCACGGCCGCCTGCTCGGGCAATACGTCCATTTCCTCCAGGCTGAGCACCATGGGCGCGGCACCCCTCTTGATCGCCTGTCGCCGCCGCGCGTGGTCGACGAGGACGCGGCGCATGAGCCGCGCGACCACCGAGAAGAACTGATGCCGGTTCTCCCAGGCGGCCGCGCGCTGACCGGCCAGCCGGAGGAAGGCCTCGTGCACGAGGCCCGTCACGTCAAGGGTGTGGCCGTGACGCTCGCCACGCATGTGGCGCGCCGCGATCTGGCGCAGATCCGCGTACACGAGTGGCACGAGACGACGGAGAGCCTCAGAGTCTCCTCCGCCCCAGGACCGAAGCAGCTCGGTTACGACGCCTTCCGCGTCCGGCGCCGGCACAATCTTGAGCTCCCGCTGA
>QHVP01000048.1:19814-20700 GCA_003222295.1 Acidobacteriota bacterium
AGGAGGGCCCGCGATGAAGAAGATCGGATTCGGGTTGATCATTCTTGCCTTCGGCCTGGGATTGGGTGGCTCGGCGCGACTTCCGGTCCTGCATGCGCACGAGCCAGGGGCTGCCGATCCAAGTCCTGGAGGCGGTGGCCCGATGCTGACCACCGACCATCTCGTCCCGCACATTTCCACCGCGCTTGCCAATAGAGGCGAGCTTGTTCATCTGTTCGTGCGGGAACGAGTCCACCGCGGGCATCTCCCTCACCGGCCCGTCGTCCTCATGGTCGAAGGCGCGACCGTGCCGGCGGTGCCGGACTTCGATCTCAATTTCGAGAACTACAGTTGGATGGACTTCCTGGCCCGAGCTGGATTCGACGTCTTCGCCATGGACCTGCAAGGCTATGGTTTCTCTCACCGGCCGCGGATGGACGATCCGTGCAACACCCAATCGGGCCAGCAGTCTCTGCTCACTCCCTATCCGCTGTCGGGGCCTTGCGCTCCGAGCTACCCCTTCAAGATGGCGATTCAGTCCGACTGGGACGAGATCGACCGGGTCGTCGACTACATGCGCGAGCTGCGGGACGTCGACAAGGTGAGCATCATTGCCTGGTCACGGGGAGGTCCACGGGCCGGTGCCTATGCGGCCCGCCATCCGGATAAGGTGAACAAGCTGATTCTCTACGCCCCGGCGATGTACAACCGGTTCGGACCGAGCGATCCGCCCGCGCTGCCGGAGAAGGGGTTCCTGATGCAGTTGGGAAGAATCCCCGGTTTCTTCACCACCTGGAATGGCCAGGTCGGTTGCGAGAACCAGTTCGAGCCGGAAATCCGTCCCGTCCTGAGATCGGCCATTCTCGATTCCGATCGCCTGGGCAGTACGTGGGGAGACGGAGAATCG
>QHVP01000048.1:20838-24269 GCA_003222295.1 Acidobacteriota bacterium
TCAACGTCGCGTGCGCGTCCCACTACCTCGTGTGGGAGAGGCAGCACACGATCCTGCTCCGCGCCTCGGAGGAGTGGCTCCGCGAGGGAACCTTCGACGATCACCGCACGGGCTCCTTCTTCGTCGACGCCGAGGGCCGTATTCAAGAGAAGTGACCGCCTGATCTCTGCTCCCTTCGCGCAGCGGCCGCCCGGAACCAGAACCCGGGTTCCGGACGACCGCTGGTCGATCGCTACTGCAGCTCGAACACCACCGATACCGTGAACGCGATCTCCTCCGCCCCCGATTCCACGGGTGCCGCGAAGGACGCCGCCTGGGCCATCTCCGCGCGCCGGTACATCGGCATGGGCACCGGAGGCATGGCCGCTCCGCCCTCGGTGATGGCGAGCGCGCGTCCGATCGAGCGGCCGGCCGCGCGGGCGAGCACGTCCGCCTTGGCCTTCGCCTCCGCGAACGCGGCCTGCAGGCCGGTGTCCCTTCCCCGCGCCAAGTCCGACACGCTGAAGCTGACGCCGCTCACCGTGTTCGCGCCCGCCTGCACCGCCGCCTCCAGGAGGCGGCCGACGGTGGCCACGTCGTCGCGGGTCACGGTGACGTTGTTGGACACCTGGTAGGCGACGACGCGCGGCGGCTTTCCCTCCTGCGCCGTCTGCTGGGGGTAGATCGAGAGACCCGTGGTGCGCAGCTCGCGATCCGTGGCCCCCGCCCGGCGCAGGGCGGCCACGATGGCGGTCATGCGCGCGGCGTTCTCCTGCGTGGCGGCGCCGAGGCTGGGCGCGACCGTCTGCACGCCGACGGTGAAGCTGGCGCGGTCGGGAGTCAGGTTCACGTGACCGACGCCGGTCACGCTCACCGTCTGCCACGCCGCCGCCTCGCGCGGAACTGGACCCGGGGGCGTCTGCGCCACCAGCACGGCGGCGGCACCGAGGACGGTCGCGACGGCGACGGTGAGCGTACGAATGGGCCGAGTCATAGTCACCCCTTGGTGATACCAGTCTGCGCCGGCAGCGATTCCAGGAATCGCCGCAGCCGCGCGAAAGCCTTCCCTCGGTGGCTGACGCGGTCCTTGTCCTCGGGGCGCGTCTCGCCGAACGTGCGACCGAAGGGCGGATAGAAGAAGAGCGGGTCGTAGCCGAAGCCGTTCGGGCCCTGCGTCTCCTCCGCGATGAAGCCTTCGACCGTCTCCTGCGCGTCGAACAGGACCTCGCTTCCGCGCACGACCGCGACCGCGCTCGTGAAGCCGGCGCCCCGCTTCTCCCAGGGCACGCCGCGCAGCTTCTCGAGGAGCAACCGGTTGCGGTCGGCGTCCGTGGCACCCTCGCCGCCGAATCGGCTGGAGTAGAGGCCGGGCCCGCCGTCGAGCGCGTCGACGCAGAGGCCCGAGTCGTCGGCCACGGTCAGGAGGCCCGAGCGACCCGCGTAGTAGCGCGCCTTGAGGACGGCGTTCTCGCGGAAGGTCTTCCCCGTCTCTTCCGGCGCCTCGGTGATGCCGAGGTCGCGGGGTCCCACGACGCGGAACGGCAGGCCCGCCACGAGCTTCCGCATCTCCGCCAGCTTGCCCGGGTTCTGGCTGGCGAGGAGAAGGTCGGCCATTGCGCGATAATATGGGCGGTCGACTCGTTCCGGAACGAGTCGACCGGATTTCATCGGGGCGTAGCGCAGCCTGGTAGCGCACCTGCCTTGGGCGCAGGTGGTCGCCGGTTCAAATCCGGCCGCCCCGACCACACTTCACGACCCCGCTGTTGTCTGGTGGCCTTGGTCGGCCTGATCTACCCGCTGATCTACCCAAGTCCCTCGGTGGCCGACTCATCCGACGAGCGCGCCGCCGGCTGGAACGGCCCATCCATGGAGACCATCACTCAGCTCAGTAGGTGCTCTGAACAAGGGGCTGACCGCATTCCGACTCCGTGGAACGTCGAACACGCTCATCGATGAGCTCGCAGTCATGATTGCGCCGGACCGCTTCGGCGAAGGAAGAGAGACCTCCGCAGAGAGCACCTACAGCCCGAGAGGCTCCTCAGGGAATCGGTCGGGGCCGTTAGATTTGGGCGCACTAGCGAGACTATCTGTTTCGTGAGCCGGGAATCGGGCTGCAAGCAGCAGTTTGAGGACCTCATGGATGCCTACGCGGGCCCGATTCGCCGTCTGTGTGGGGCCTATGCCGGCTGCGCCGCGGACCGCGAGGACCTCTTTCAAGACATTTTCCTGGCCGTCTGGCGTGCGTTGCCGGCGTTTCGCGGCGACTCCAGCGCTCGCACCTGGCTCTATCGCATTGCGCACAACGTTGCATTGACCTGGCAGACCCGCGACCGCCGACGGCGGACACGGGAGACGGCCATGAACGACGGCATCGATCCCTCCGGCTGCACCGACCTGCGGAGATTGGCTCTCAATCAGGCGGTCGCGGCCATGAACCCTGCCGATCGGACGCTGACTCTCTTGTGGCTCGAAGGCCTGTCCGCCGCCGAGATCGAAGACGTGACCGGTGTCAAGGCGGCCACTATCGCCGTCCGCCTGAGCCGCATTCGCAAACAACTCAGCCCCGTCGAGGTCACGACATGAATGACGATACCCTGCGCGCAGCTTGGATCGGGGCTCAACCCACCAACAAGGAGACGCTCATGACGGCCATGAACGCCGGCATCGATCCCTCCGGCTGCACCGACCTGCGGAGATTGGCTCTCAATCAGGCGGTCGCGGCCATGAACCCTGCCGATCGGACGCTGACTCTCTTGTGGCTCGAAGGCCTGTCCGCCGCCGAGATCGAAGACGTGACCGGTGTCAAGGCGGCCACTATCGCCGTCCGCCTGAGCCGCATTCGCAAACAACTCAGCCCCGTCGAGGTCACGACATGAATGACGATACCCTGCGCGCAGCTTGGATCGGGGCTCAACCCACCAACAAGGAGACGCTCATGACGGCCATGAACGCCGTGCTCGACGAATATGACTCCGCCCGAGCGAAGGATCGATGGGTTCACCTTGCCGCCGTGATCGCAGTGGCTCTGTTGTGTCCGGCGTTGTTGTGGTTCGCTGCCTATGGCAAGACGCCACTCGTCCGCGGAGGGTATGCGCTGATGGCAGTCGGCACCGCAGTGATGTTGTTCGCAGAATGGATGCACCGCACGTGGTCTCGGCAGGCGCTACCTGGGCCGGCGGACGCCCGGTCTCACCTGCAGAAGACCGGATTCTTGCTCGCCCGTCAGGCCACCCTGTCTAGGACAGCACCCCTGTGGTGCGCGCCCGTGTTCACCGGTGGGGTGCTCATCGCTATGTGGCTGTATCGCGAGCGCAGCCACACCGGCGGCTATCTCTTGTGGGTGAGCATTGCCACGGGTTGGTTGATGAGCGCAGTGGCCGGCGCCTCGAAAGGCAAGCACCTCGACACCCTACGGTCGCGGATGGAGCAGCTCCTGAAGGATTTGGCATAGC
>QHVP01000396.1 GCA_003222295.1 Acidobacteriota bacterium
TTCGCCCTGCAGGAGCTGCTGGGCAAGATCGAGACCATCTTCAGCCAGATCGGCGAGCGGGGACAGGCGACGCGTTGACGGCGCGCGCGCTCCGGCCCTCGCGATGACGGCGCCTCCCACGCCGAACGACGAGTACTTCCGCCTCCGCGCGGAATGGCTCCGCTTCAAGAACCACGTCATCGACTCCAACACCGGCCTGCCCACGCTGGTGGCGGTGCTCGACGACGTGCGCCGGCTGATGGAGGAGCGCGGGACCCTCGCCCTCGTGTACATCGACCTCGGCGCGGACGGCCACCTCGAGCCCGTGCACGGCTGGCAGTCCTTCGACGAGCTCCTGCGCGGTTTCGCGGGCACCCTGGCCTCGCTGCGCGAGAGAAGCCACCTCGGCCCGCGCGACATCGTGGCCGTCATGAGCGTGCGCAGCGACAAGTTCCTCGTCTTCCTGCGCGGAGGGGACGGCGCGCCCCTCGACGCGGACTCGATCGAGGGCCGGGCCCGGCGGCTGCGCGAGCGGATCGTGGAGGCGCTTCCCGCCCATCTGGGTCCGGGCGTGGAGCAGCCGGTGACCTTCGACATGGGGCACGCCTTGATGTATCGCGACCCCATGCTGCGCGCGGAGCGGTCGATCCATCGCGCCCTGGACGAGGCGATGTTCATGGCCCTGCGCCAGCGCACGCGCGACGAGGACCGGCGCGCGCTCGGCCTCGACGAGATCATCGCCGCCGGACGGATCCACACCCTGTACCAGCCGATCCTCGACCTGCGCACGCAGGAGGTGGTCGGGCACGAGATCTTCACGCACGGTCCGGCGGGGACTCCGTTCGAAGAGGGCGAGCGCCTCTTCGCGGTGGCGGAGCGGACGGGGCGGCTCCTGGACCTGGAGCGGCTGGCGCGGGCGCGCGCCCTGGAATCGGCGCGCCGCCACCTCGCGACGGGGGCCAAGCTGTTCCTGAACACTTCCGCGCGCGCGCTCGTGGACCCGGACATCGCGGGCCGGGGGTTCGTGCGGCTGGTGGATGCGAGCGGACTCAGGCACGAGGAGGTCGTCCTGGAGATCACGGAGCGTGTGACCAAGGAGGAGCGCCCGCCCTACGAGCGGGCCCTGCGCGAGCTCAAGGAGCAGGGTTTCGGCATTGCCATCGACGACATGGGCGCGGGCTACTCCAGCCTGTCCGCGCTGGTTACCATCGAGCCGAACTACCTGAAGTTCGACATCGCCCTCGTGCGTGGAATCGATCGCTCTTCGATCAAGCGCAGCCTCCTGGAGACGGTGGTCGACCTCTCCGGGCGCATCGGGGCCAAGGTGGTGGCGGAAGGGATCGAGGCGGAGGCTGAGCTCGCGACCCTGCGCGACATGGGCGTGCCCCTGGGGCAGGGGCGCTTCCTGGCCGCGCCGGTCGAGGTGGCCGAGGGCTCCACGGCGGCACGATGAGCGAGCCGATCCCTGCGTACCACGAGCGCATCCCCGAGCTGGCCGCCGAGCTGGCCGAGCGCGGGTGCCTGGGGGTCGTCGTGCTCGACACCAGCGCCCTGACCTCGATCGAGGAGGCGTACGGCTCGGATGCCTGCGACGAAGTCCGCCGCCGCACGTTCAAGATCCTGGCCGAGCAGCGCGGCAAGGACTATCGCAGCGAGGACATCCTCTGCCTGGACAAGCCGCGCGGACACAACTTCATCATCTTCCTCGAGCGCAAGCGCCGGCGGAACCACCCGCCCTCCATGGCCGATCTCAAGGCGGTGCGGACCCGCATGATCTCCTCTCTCGCCGCGAACCTCGGCCGCGCGGCGTTCCCGTACATCAAGACGCCGCCCCTCGTCGAGGTCGGCTACGGCATGGCGGTGTACAACCCGCTCCTGCACGCGGAGCGCATCCTGCGGCGGGCGGTGCTGGAGGCCCTGGAGACGGCTGCCCATTCGCGCCGCGGAGAAGAGCTCGTGGTGCGCGAGAAGCTGCAGGACCTCATCCTGCGCGAGCGCGTGGTCACGGCCTACCAGGCCATCATGGAGCTGAAGGACCGGACGGTGCTGGGCTTCGAGGCGCTGTCGCGGGGGGCGCGCGGGACCGGCCTCGAGTCCGCCTATGCGCTGTTCGGCGCCGCGGAGGAGCACGGCCTGCTCGTGGAGCTGGACCGGTTGTGCCGCCGCCGCGCGCTCCTCTCCTCCGGGCGCATCCCGTCCAACGCGAAGATCTTCGTCAATACCCTGCCCGCGACGATCCGCGATCCGCAGTTCCGGGGCAAGGCCCTCATCGACTTCCTCGACCGCGCGCAGGTCTCGCCCGACCGCATCGTCATCGAGATCACGGAGAGACTGGTCATCGACAACTACAACCTCTTCCGCGAGGCCATGGCCTACTTCACCGACCTCGGGATGTCGTTCGCGGTCGACGACGTGGGCGCCGGCTACTCGGGGCTGGAATCGATCGCGCGGCTCAAGCCGCATTACCTGAAGATCGACATCTCGCTGGTGCGCGACGTGCACGTGTCGCTGGTGAACCGCGAGATGGTGAAGGCGATCATCGCCATGGGGCACGGCATCGGGGCGGCGGTCATCGCCGAGGGCATCCACACCGAGGACGAGGCGCTCGCCCTGCAGACGATGGGGATCGACTGGGGCCAGGGCTATCTGCTGGCACGGCCCGACCCGGGCCCGGAGCCGGCCCAGACGGCCTGAACCGGCCCCGACCTTCGCCTCCCTAGAAGGTCAATCGCACTCCGAGCTGCACGTTGCGCGGGGGTGCGATCGCCGTGAGCTGCCCGAATCCGCCTGCGCTGGAGTTCGGGGTCTGGCTGCTGAACCTGAAGTTTTTCTGATTGAAGATGTTGAACAGGTCGGCCTGCACCTGCACCTTGACGTCGCCCGCGACCGCGAAGCCCTTGCGGAGCGAGAAGTCCCAGATCTGGAGGCTGGGCCCGCGGAACTGGCCGCGCGTGCTGTTCCCGCGCCGTCCCTCCGGGGCGGGCGCGAAGACGGCCGGGTTGAGCCAGCGCACGATGCCCGGGCTCGCGGGGTCGAACCGCTGCGAGTCGGGCAGGTAGGGATCGCCGCCGAGGTAGTCGGCGCGGCGATTGCCGATGGACGTGTCCGCGGTGACCGTGAGCGGAGCGCCCGTCTGGTACCGGCCGATCCCGCTCAGCTCCCATCCGCCCAGCACGCGGCCGAGGCCCTGCTGCTCCTTGAAGAACGGGAGTTGCCAGGTCCAGGTTCCGACGAGGACGTGCTTGCGATCGAAGTCGCTGGGCCCCCAGTTGTAGCTCTTGTTCAGATAGTCCTCGGGGTTGTCACCGTTGCCGCTCGCGTTGTCGCGCGCGCGACCCAGGGTGTAGCTCGCCGTCCACCGCAGGCGGCCCGTGCGCCGGCTCAGGTAGACCTGAAGCGAGTGGTAGCTCGAGTCGCCATCCGTGAGGCGCATGCGGATCTGCGAGTAGCCCTTGTAGGGACGCAGGAAGTTCGTGTTCGCGCGCTGGGCGACGGGCAGGGCGGCATTGGCGGCGAGGACGTCGAAGGACGGCTGGTTGATGTCCGGCTGCCGGAGCAGGTCCTGGCCCTTGCTCCCGACGTAGCCGATCTCGGCGAAGATCCCCCAGGGCAGGGCGCGCTGGACGCTCAGGCTCCAGTTCCACGAGCGCGGCACCTTCAGGTCGGGGTCGATGGAATCGATCTGGCCGAGGGGCGCGGGGGCGGGGACGCTGCCGCCGCCGGGCGCGGACAGGTTGCCGTTCTCGTAGCGCGCGCTGAGGACGTAGGGCGCGTTGTTGACGGGCCCGTTGCTGGCGCCGCCGAAGAGCAGGTTGCCCTCCGGCCGGTCATAGAAGAGGCCAACGCCGCCGCGCACGGAGGTCTCGCTGTTGCCGGTGGGTGTCCACGCGAAGCTGACCCGCGGCGCGAAGACGTGCCGGTCCGGATAGAAACCGCGCGGCGCGCCCGCGGGCACGGCCAGGGCGATCGCGGTGTTGCCGGTGGGCACGCGGAAGAGCTCGTCCTGGGGGACGCCCTCGCCCGCACGAACGAGACCGTCGTAGGGATCGCCGGAGTTGGGCACGAGCGTCCCATTGCGGTTGACGGTGACGGCGCGGGCCGGGTCGTAGCGCGCGGGATCGAAGCTGGCCATGTTGTTGGCCTGGGTGTACATCGGCATGTGCCACGTATAGCGCACGCCCGCCTCGATGCTCAGGTTGCGCGAGACGCGCCAGTCGTCGGAGACGAACCCTTCCGCCTGCCAGAAGCGGAAGAAGCCCATGGGGTCGTACTGGGCCTCGGAGTAGGTGCGGAAGTTGCCGAGCAGGGCATCGGCGAAGGCGTTGCCCGTGGTGCGGGTGTTGCCGCCGGTGTTGAAGTCGACCTGGCCGGCATAGAGCGACCGGCCGTTCTGGTCCTTGCGGTTCCGCACCACGAGGCCGCCGACCTTGAGGTTGTGCGCGCCCCTCAGCCAGTTGACGTGGTCGCTGAACTGGAAGTCGGTCGTGGGCGAGACCAGGGAGCGGGCCGCCCCGAAGGCGGTGGCGTACCCGCCCACCGTCAGGTCCGGGATGCTGTCCTCGAACCGGTCGTTGTTGTCGAAGAGCTGCGGGAAGGTGAAGCCGTACGTGTCCCGCTTCCAGAGGTCACCCTCGGGCGGGACACGCTGGCCGTTCCAGGAGGCATTGGCCTTGAACTCGTTCACGAGGGTCGAGCTGATCGTCCAGCTATGGGAGAGCTGGATGTTGCGTCCCGGCCGCTTGCGGTTGGTGGGGATGGTCGGGAGCGAGCTCGAGTTCGAGATGAAGGTGCCGAAGGGGTCGGTGAGGTTGTAGTTGTCGAGCAGGATGCGAGCGGTCAGGCGATGGGACGCCGTGGGCTGATAGTCGAGGCGCAAGAGGTCCTGCCGCCAGTCGAACGGGTTCTCCTCCTGGAAGAGCGCGTTGTTGGCGATGGCCCGATCGGTATAGGAGCTGGCCTGACCCGCCATCTTCGTATAGATGCCGGCGATGGCCCGGCCGTCGGGGGTGATGCGACTCGCGGGGATGACGTTGCCCGGGAACGGCTGCCCGGTGAGGGGGTCGCGGATCACGGTGGAGATGCCGCTGAAGTCGCCGCTGCGCATGGCCGCGGTGGGCAGCGTGCGCAAGGCGGGGGTGGTGAAGCGGCGGATCTTCTTCCACTCCTCGCCCGCGAAGAAGAACAGCTT